>CAZTXR010000023.1:0-13734 GCA_964617605.1 uncultured Clostridia bacterium
ATATGAAATTTAGAAATATTGGAATTATTTTGATAATTTTGTTGATGCTAAGTCCTATAGCCTTTAGAGCAGAAGCCGGTTCAGGCGATAAGGTGTATGTAGTCCCAATAAAAGGAGAAATAAATAAGGCTACAAATTATTTTCTAAAAAATAAAATTGAAGAAATAGAGAACAAGGGAGCAAAAGCTATAATATTCGAAATAGATACCTATGGCGGATTTATTGACCAGGCTCAACAAATAAAAGATTCCATAATAAGCACGGACATACCGACCATTTCATTTGTAAACAACAATGCCCAATCAGCAGGGGTTCTTATAACTATAGCAAGCGAAAAGGTTGTTATGGCTAAAAATGCCACAATCGGATCTGCAGAAACTATTCCCAATACCGAGAAGGCATTGTCTATGTGGAGAGCCATACTGAGAGATACAGCCCAATACAGAGACAGAAATCCTTTAATAATTGAAGCCATGGCAGATAAGGATCTTGAAATTGAAGGTATAGTAAAAACAGGTAAACTGATTAATTTGACAGGTAACGAAGCTGTAAAATATGGTATAGCAGACTTTCTGGCAAATGATTACGAAAGTATAATAGAACATTTTGATATTAAAGCAGAAATCGTTAAAGTGGACGAAGGATTTCAGGTTAAGCTTGCAAAAGCTGTTTCAAGTTCTGCTATAAGCACCCTATTATTGGCAATAGGACTTATTGGAATTGTAGTGGAAGTATTTACTCCCGGTTTTGGTGCAGGGGGTATAGCAAGCATAATTGCCTTTGGCTTATATTTCGGAGGTAATATTTTAGCAGGTAATTCTAATTGGATATCATTGACTTTTTTTGTAATAGGATTAATCCTGATAGTTATTGAAGGCATGGTACCCGGATTTGGTCTGCCCGGTATTTCCGGTATAGTTGCAATGGCAGCGGGGATAATAATGGCTATGGATAGCTTGCGTTTAGCCCTATTATCACTGAGTATAGCCATAATACTGACAACAATAGCGATAATTATATTTGCCAAATTAGGTTATCGAAGTAAAATATTTAATGATGTAATTTTAAGCAATAAACTGCTAAAGGATAAGGGATATATTCCTTCTGAAGATATGGAACACTTATCAGGGGAAGGAGGCACTGCCTTATCTGATCTCAGACCTGCAGGCTTTATTGAAATAGAGGGTAATAAGTACGATGCATTGTCAGATGGCGGTTTTATAGCTAAAAATGATAAGGTAAAAGTTATAAAAGTTGAAGGATCAAAAATATTTGTAAGGAGGATTTAGAATGGAACTATTTTTTACAGGAGGATTAGCACTTCTCATAATTATACTTTTAGTTTTATTTTTTACGTTTGTACCCGTTGGATTATGGATTACGGCATTTTTCTCAGGGGTTAGAATCAAGATTTCAACTCTTATCGGGATGAGACTTAGGAGGGTAGTACCGACCAGGATAGTTAATCCTATGATTAAGGCTACAAAAGCAGGTCTTGATTTAAACATTGATGAATTAGAAGCTCATTATTTAGCGGGCGGAAATGTAAATACGCTTGTAGATGCTTTAATAGCAGCCCAAAGGGCTAATATACCATTGGTATTTGAAAGAGCAGCAGCAATCGATTTAGCGGGCAGAAATGTATTGGAAGCAGTGCAAGTAAGTGTAAACCCAAAAGTCATTGAGACCCCTAATATATCAGCAGTTGCAAAAAATGGTATTGAAGTAATTGTAAAGGCAAGGGTAACTGTAAGAGCTAATATTGAAAGGCTGGTGGGCGGGGCCGGTGAAGAAACAATTATTGCCAGAGTAGGTGAGGGTATTGTTACCACTGTAGGTTCTTCAACTACTCATGCCGATGTATTGGAAAATCCTGACAGCATATCCAGGACAGTACTTGATAAAGGGTTAGATTCAGGAACTGCTTTTGAAATATTATCAATTGATATAGCTGATGTGGATGTAGGAAGAAATATAGGGGCTAAGCTGCAGATGGATCAGGCAGATGCTGATAAGAAAATTGCGCAAGCCAAGGCTGAAGAAAGAAGGGCGATGGCAGTAGCTAAGGAACAAGAAATGATTGCTGAAGTTCAAGCAATGAAAGCAAAAGTAGTGGAGGCAGAATCACAGGTTCCTTTGGCCCTGGCCACAGCCTTAAAAGAAGGCAATATGGGTGCAATGGATTATTATAATATGAAAAATATATTGGCAGATACCGATATGAGAGATTCTATCTCTAAAGCAACCAAAGACGAGAATCCCAACAAACAATAGGATGTGATTAAATGGAAAGGCTAATAATTCTTCTTATCTGGGTGATAGGAATCAACCTTGTCAAAAATGCTAATACTAAAAAGGGAAAAAGCCAAACTAAAGCATATCAACATAAAAGAAAAAACTTTTTTAGCACTTTAAAAGAGGAAATTGAAAAAGAGATGCAAAGACAAGAAGAGAGCCAAAGGCAAAAAGGACCGGCACAAAGGTCACAAGCACCGCAACCGGTAAGACGGGCACAACCAACCATGGTGTCGGATTTACCGGCAGGACCGGCACCAACCATGATGTCAGACCGTCCACTGTCTAAGACAGTAGGCCTGGACGTTGATATTATTGGCGGAGATGAGGAAATAGGCGGCATTAACGAAGCTAATATTTCTCTTGGCACAAAGTATAATAATCTTAATTTAGACTTAAAAAAGGATTTAGTAAAAGGGCTTATCTATTCTGAGATTTTGTCAGAACCAAAGGCTTTAAAAAATATGAAAAGAAGAGCATTGCAGTAAATTAATGAAGCTGCCTTTAGGCAGCTTCATTAATCTTCAACATCAAAATTTTCTAAAGCACTTTTCTTTTTAGGAGGTCTTGAATCTCCATGCTTTACAAATAACATGGTAGACAATGATAATAAGGAAAACACCATGGCATATGGGAAAAGAGTTCTGTATGACACATTTTCCAATAGAAAGCCGGAAAATATAGGGGTGAATATCTGTGCTGCCATAGAAAATGTATAATATAATCCGGTATACTTTCCTATGTCACCGCTTTTACTCATTTCCACAACCATAGGGTAAGAATTTACATTAATAGCTGCCCATCCGAATCCCGTAAATGCAAAGACCACATTAATCATTGCACTTGGCTCCAGGAAAAAGGATCCAAAGAAATAAGAGGCGCTCATGGTAATAATTCCAATGATGATAGTTTTTTTTCTGCCTATGATGCCGGATATATAGCCAATGGGGATATAAGAAACTATAGCGGCTGCCGTAGCTACCATCAAGGCCGAAGCAAAGCTTCCGCCTTCCATGCCCCAAACCTTCGTAGCATATCTTGAAAAAGCCGTCGTTACAGCATTATAGGCTGTGAACCATAAGAAAATTGACGCAAGAATAAAATATAAGCTTCTTTTAACATCCTTAGGCATATGGCCAGATTCTTCCTGCTTTACTTCTTTGTCATCCTTATATTCCGGAGAATCAGCTATTTCATTTAACAATTTTCTTTCTTTAACGTTAATCAAAAGTATAATGACAGCTATTGCCATAAAGGCGGCAACTGCCAAGAACAGCTTGCTATAATCGGGAAGTGCACCTGCCGGCACTAAAAACCTGATAAAGAGTAAGGTGGTGATACCGCCAACAGCTCCCAATAGATTTATTACAGCATTAGCTGAGCTTCTGTAGACCTTGGGTGTTAAATCAGGCATTAAAGCCACAGCCGGCGAGCGATAGGTACCCATTACAATTAAAACTAAACCCAAGGATATAAAAAAAAGCGGGAAATTTATAGTTTTAGCAGCGAAAGGTATTACCATCATAAGTATAACAGCTAAAGCTGTTCCAACTAAGATAAAGGGAGTTCTTTTACCCAGCGGAGTATTTACTTTATCAGATAGAGCTCCGAAAAGAGGAAGCAAAAACAATGCCAAAACATTGTCTAATGCCATTATACCTCCGGTTAATGTTTCACCTATGCCAAAATTGTTTTGAAGAATCAAGGGAATAATATTATCGTATAATTGCCAAAATGATGTGATAGACATAAAAGCCATGCCTATAAAGAAAGTTCTTTTATAATCCATGAATAGCCCCCTATTTAGTTTGTTATGCTAATTATAGCATCTGTTAACTTTTTACACAATATAAGTAATTTAAAAGTTATTATTACCAAGTATTGGAGGCTTTAAAACTTCTTCAAAGCCCTTAGTAAGAAAGCAAATAATTTTATTGAATGACAAATAAAAAAGTTTAGTATATAATAAATTTATCAATAGAAAATATAATAGATAAGAAAGGAAGAAAAAGTATGTGGTGGATGATACCGATAATAATAATTGTTTTAGCAGTATTGTGGGCTATTTCAGTATATAACAAATTAATATCTCAAAGGGAGTTTGTAAGAAACTCAATGGGAAATATCGCGGCTCAGATCGAGTCAAGGTGGGATGCAGTTAAGAGTCTGATTGATGCAGCAAAAAAATACTCTTCTCATGAAGTGGAAACATTAAGTGGCATAACAGCTATGAGGGCAAAAGTAGATCGAACATCAGATCCCGGGACTGTTGAAAAAGATGATAAGCTTTTTGAAAAAGCTATGAATCAAATTAATGTAGTAGCCGAAAATTATCCCGACCTGAAGGCAGACAGGGTATATATTCAGGCAATGGAAGGCGTTGACAAATACGAAAACAATGTTCGCCAGGCACGCATGGTTTATAATGACACAGTAACTAAACTTAACCGCCAAATTCAACAGTTTCCTTCCTCAATAGTTGCCGGAATGTTTGGCTTTAATCAGGAAGTTTACTTCCAAAGTTCCGGTGATAAAAGGGATATGCCCCAATGGTAAAGTTTAAAAAGCTTGGATGGATTTTTCTTTTTACATTTGTATTGCTTACATTTACTTCACAAGGGGATGTATTGGCGCAAAACAAAATTGAATCCATTCATATAGAGGCACATATTCAAGAAAATGGTTCTGTTATAATAAGAGATCATCGTATATTTTATGCTGAAGAAGGCACTGAGCATTATATATCTTTGGGTAATTTAGGGGATTCCGATTTGCTGGCATTTACTGTATATGATGAAAACTATACACCTTTAGAAGATGTGGGCAAATGGGATATAAATGCTTCCTTTTCTCAAAAAGCAGGTAAATACGGCATAAATTACGCAGGAAGCGAGATTGAGCTGTGCTTTGGGTTAGGCGAATATGGCAGGCGGGAATTTACAATAGAGTATGAAATCACAAATTTTATTTCTAATTTATCCGATAAGTATCAAAGATTTTATTGGCAATTTATTAATGCAAATATGGATCCTATTGATAATATTCAGATAGAAGTTATTGCTGATAACTCATATGAATTTGTTTATCCCCAATCTCGATTTTGGGCATTTGGGCATGAGGGAGGAAGTACAGAAATCAGACCAGACGCTTTGATTATGGAAAGCGGAGACTACTTTGATCAAAGTGACTACGTGGTTTTAATGGGTATCTTTGAAGGTTCACCCTTTGCCGCCAGCCATCAAAGCAATGAAACAAGCGAAGAATTAATAGAAAAGGCTATGTATGGCGCCAAGTTGGACGGATATGATTATGAAGATTACACAGGGAACAAAATACCTGGTCAAGAAGGAACCTACAACGGAAATATAAATAAACCCGGTTATTCAAATATGGGATTCAATTTATTTTCTGTCTTATTAAGATTCTTTGTACCAATTACTTTTATAGGAATATTTTTTTCCGGCAGAAAAAATAAAGGAAGGCCAACAAGCGGTAAGTTCAAACCAACTGCTACCGATAACTACTATAGGGAAGTTCCTTATAAGGGCCAATTTATTAAGACCCAATATTTTACGAATTCAGAAGTTTCAGACTGGATTTCTGCCTTCATATTAAAGTGGGTATCAGAGGGAAGGTTACTGGATCAGGTAGAAGAAGTGGGATTAATTTTTAAGAAAGATAAGCTTGCACTTAAGATCCAACCGGGCTTGCAGCCCAATGGCAGCGGAACAGAAAAAGAATTGTGGGATATGGTAGTTGAGGCAGCAGGCCAAGACCAGATTCTTTCCGAAAAAGAATTTAATCGCTATGTCAGTCGAAAAATTAACAGTTTCAACGATTGGACAGATTCTATAAAAGAGCAATCAGAAGAAAGTATGATAAGAGAAGGTTACCTCCAGGAGCTGACCGAGAAAGTTCTTAAAATCTTCACACGAAGAGTGCTTTCTATTACTCAAAAAGGACAAATCTTAGGAGATAATATCCTTGGATTTAAAAACTACCTAAAAGATTTTTCATTGCTTGAAGAAAGAGGGGTCTCACATGTGGCATTATGGCAGGAATTAATGGTATGGGCTGCCTACATGGGAATTGCCCAAGAAGTTTATGAACAGTTAAAAATTGTCAATCCCAACATCCTTTATGACATGCCTTATGATGCACGAACCATCATAATGACTAATAACTTTGCACATGCTGTACAATCAACTCAGACCAGTGCCAATACTTCATCAACTTCATCAAGCTTTAGCGGTGGAGGAGGCGGCTCCTTCAGCGGCGGCGGGGGAGGTTCTTTTGGCGGGGGTTCCGGTGGCGGAACCAGATAGACAATGACTAAGTATTGGCTGATGATGCTGAAGTAATCGAATAATGCCTGGATAATTAACTTATCCAGGCATTTCCTATCTTTGTAATTTCCCAATTTCCACTTTTATACTCTACTTTCATATCATTATAACCAATAGCTCTGTTTCACGCTGCAAACAAGCATGTTTATTTACCTTGTAATGTTAAAGCATATAAATTATAATATTATTAGACGTTTATATGGAGGTAGCTAATATGGATGCATCAATCAAATTAGCATATAAGGATAAAGAAGAAATACTTCAACTGTTTAAAGAATATACCGACAGTATTTTAGCTGAAGGTGATGATGTTGCTGCTTGTTTGAAATCACAAAATTATAATAAGGAAATAAGGGAGATTGAAGAAAAGTACGGTTTACCGGAAGGAAGATTATATATAGCAAGTATTGGCAAAAACCCTGTGGGATGTGTCGCTCTGAAAAAGATTGACCATGAATACTGTGAAATGAAACGCTTGTATGTGAGACAGGGCAACAGGGGAAAAGATATAGGAAAGAAACTTGTTGAACGAATTATTTCAGACGCAAAAGATATAGGCTACAAACATATAAGGCTGGATACCTTTCCTTTTATGGACAGGGCAATTAAAATGTATAAGAATTATGGTTTTTATGAAATTGAAAAGTATAATGATAACCCCGCATTATCAGCAATATTTATGCAAATGGATATAGATTAATAAGCAATAATTAAATATTGCACGGAATATTTTTACCGGACTAACCTTCTAATAAAAAATCAAGGTATAGGGACCCTATGACAATCGGGTACATAAAGAAAAAGAATATGCCTTTAAGCAGACTTGGAAAAAAATATGTGGATGAACTTAAGAAATATAAAGCAAGGGTTTTATAAAAAATAAGTGTTCATGACAAAAAAAGGAGAGACTTATGGTTTTATACAATGCATTATTAGACAATTTGTATAATGAAATATCAGCAAAAATTTTATACTATATATATAAAGCAATTGAAAGAGAACTAAAATCTTGAAAACCACGGGGGACGTTCCTTTTTGAGGTTGCTTACTGCATTTAATTTTGCTGCAAATAAACACGCTAATATACTTGCAATTTTACAACATGTAAATTATAATAATATTAAAGGAGATGATTACTATGCCAAATATTAAACCGGTTTCAGATTTAAGAAATTACACAGAAGTACTTAACGAAGTTAATGAGGGTAACCCTGTATATCTAACCAGAAATGGCAGGGGTGAATATGCAATTGTTAAAATATCGGAATTGGAAAAGTTAAAGGCTACTATCAAATTGTTAGCTAATATTGAAGAAGGAGAAAATTCAGCAAGGGAGAAAGGATGGCTATCATCAGATGATGTTGAAGCTATTTTGGGATTATAAAAATGTTAAAGATTGACTACTCTCCACAAGCGTTAGAAGATTTAAAACTTCTTCGGGAATATATTGAAACTAATTGGGGAGAAAACGATGCAAAAAAAATCTTAACTAAAATTACATCTGATATTAGAAGGTTAGAAATATTCCCTGTATCAGGAGTTGACCTTGGGAAGATTATTAATATTCCAACCGATTATAGATATTTGTTTTCAGCAAAAAATTATGTATTTTATCGTTTAGAACCGGAGCGAGTTTTAATAATTCGTATTTTAAATGAAAAAAGGGATTATCTGCAACATTTATTCGGGGTTAGTTCAAATTCACACGAAAAATATGATAATGAAAATGAGAAATAGCCAATTGAATTTATTCGAAGTAGTAAAATGCAATAAATTAAGGAGGGAAGCACTTATGAATTGTCCAAATTGTGATAGTACAAATATTGAAAAGGGGACTTATAATGGCTAACAACAGAAAAGAACAGGAACGAGCAGAACTGCACAGAACCATATGGAGTATTGCAAATGACCTTAGAGGGCTCTAGGGCGATTAAAAAGGAAGGAATAATAGAAAAACTTCTTAGATTCTTTGAAAAGTATTTTGGATTATTGTAGGAGCAAGCATGGATGGCAATATAATAATAATAAATGGGAGTAGAAAAGCAGTATAAATGGACAAAATAACCGTAGAAAACATAGACATAGAGCTAACAAGAAAGAAAATTAAAAATATACATCTGACTGTTTATCCTCCTGACGGCAGGGTAAAACTTTCGGTGCCGGCGCACATGAATGATGATGCAGTAAAGAATTTTATTCTAACAAAAGTTTCTTGGATTAATAAGAAGAAGAAACAATTTACAGCCTTGGAAAATCAAAGTGAAAAAGAATTTATATCTGGCGAAATACATTATTTGTCAGGAAACAAGTTTGTATTGAATGTAATTGAAACATCTGGCAAACAGCATGCAAAATTAAGAAATGAATACATTGACCTTTATGTCAGACCCGGCAGCACAGCAGAAAAAAGGGAAAAAGTGCTGACAGAATTCTATAGGCAAAATTTAAAAGATCTTATACCATCTTATATTGAAAAATGGGAAGGCCTTATGGGGGTCGAGGTTGATGAGTTTGGTGTCAAGTTGATGAAGTCAAGGTGGGGAACATGCAATGTCAGAGATAAGAGAATCTGGATAAATCTTGAACTTGCAAAAAAAAATAAAGCATGCCTGGAATATATTATTGTACATGAAATGGTTCATTTGCTTGAAAAAAGTCATAACAAGAACTTTAAAGCATATATGACAAAATTTCTTCCTGATTGGAAAGCAAGGAAGGATGAACTATAAGGAGAATTTTATGGTTTTATATGATGCATTATTAAATAATTTACACAATGAAATTTCAGCTAAAATTTTATACTATATAATTATTTCCGTAATTTTATTGTTTGTCTGTTCAATAGTAAATTTTATTACAAAACGCGTCTTATTAAATTATCTTGCTAAGTTTGTTCGCAGCAATAATTTCAAATGGGATGACATAATGCTTGAAAACAAAGTGTTTCATAAATTGTCACACTTGATTCCCGGTATGTTGATATTCTCTTTTGCAGAATTTTACAATGAATTTGATTACATATTACGTAAGATTGCAGTAATATATATCTTAATTACAATTTCTATGATATTTAAATCAATTCTTGAATCTATTGACAGTATTTACAGACAAAATCCCCTCTCAAAGGAAAGGCCTATAAAGGGATTGCTTCAGATAATTGAAATTGCAATTTATATAATGATTGGGATAGCAATAATTTCAATTTTAATTAATCAAAATCCTATTTATTTATTAAGCGGTGTCGGAGCTGTTACAGCAGTTGTTACCTTGATATTTAAGGATATAATTATAGGCTTTGTTTCAGGAATACAGCTCTCCTGGAATGATATGTTAAGAATAGGTGACTGGGTGGAAATGCCCAAATACAATGCAGACGGGGATGTCTTGGATATTTCTTTATATTCTGTAAAAATTCAAAATTGGGATAAAACCATATCAACAATTCCTACATCTGCCTTTATAACTGATTCCTTTAAGAATTGGAGGGGCATGAGGGAATTTGGAGCAAGAAGGGTTAAACGCTCTGTCTTGATTGATATGAATACGGTAAAAATATGCTCTGATGAAATGATTGAAAGGTTTAAGAAAATTGAGTTTATAAAACAATACATAGAAGAAAAAAGCAGGGAAATAGAGCATTACAACAAAGATAATTTGGTCAATACTGATTATTATATAAATGGGAGGCATTTGACCAACTTGGGAGTTTTTAGGGTATATATTACAAATTATATAAAAAACAGGATAAATATTTTACAGGGAAGCACTGTTATGGTCAGACAATTAGCTCCCGGTGAAAATGGGATCCCCATTGAACTGTATTTATTTGTTGCAGATACCATATGGGCAAACTATGAATCCATACAAGCAGATATTTTCGACCATATATTAGCTGTGGTGGATGTGTTCGAACTTAAAATATTCCAGCACCCGACAGGGAATGATATAAAGCAATTAATGCTAAAATAAAAAGTAAAATTTTCTTTTTGAATAACATTAAACATATTGACAATCATCTATATGTCGCATATAATTAATAAATAGATAGTTATCTATCTGTTAATTTAAGGAGGCATATAATGGTTGCATTCAGTTGGTTAAACAGACAGCTCTTAAAAATGGAATGGCTTTTTGAATTGATCAGACTATTGGTTGAAAAGATTTTTAAGCTAAGTATAAGAGAGCGATTGGGAGCTAGTATACATTTTTTCATATATGATGTTATAAAAATATTTATATTGCTGTCAGTACTTATCTTTACAATTTCATATATACAAAGTTATTTTCCGCCTGAAAGAACAAAGAAAATTTTAGGGGATATAAAGGGAATACCGGCCAATATATTGGCGGCTTTATTAGGAACAATAACTCCATTTTGTTCTTGTTCTTCAATTCCTTTATTTATAGGTTTTACAAGTGCCGGGCTGCCACTTGGTGTTACATTCTCATTTTTGATTTCTTCGCCTTTGGTTGATTTAGCTTCCATACTTTTGCTGGCAAGTATATTTAATTGGAAAACAGCAATTGCATATGTACTGGTTGGCTTGCTGCTGGCGGTTGTTTCAGGAAGCCTAATAAGCAAATTAAAACTTGAAAAATATGTGGAAGAATATGTTTACGGCAATAAAACTTTAGATCTGGAACAAGAAGGAATGGCTGTAAATGACAGGTTGGTATTTGCAAAGAATCAAGTTTTAGATATTATAAATAAAGTTTGGAAATATGTTCTTATGGGTGTTGGAATAGGCGCTGCCATTCATAACTGGATTCCCGAATCAATTATAACAGGTGTCCTTGGCAAAGATAAATGGTATTCTGTAATAATTGCTGCTCTTGTCGGCATTCCTATGTATGCAGATATTTTTGGAACCTTGCCAATAGCAGAAGCTTTGGTTGCAAAAGGCGTCGGTTTAGGTACCGTTTTAACATTTATGATGGGAGTAACTGCCTTGTCTCTTCCTTCAATCATTATGTTAAAGCAAGTTTTAAAGCCTAAATTATTGTGGACCTTCGTTGGCCTGGTATCTACAGGAATAATAATAATCGGATATGTATTTAATGCAATAGGATACATGTTTATATGATATAAAAAAGGAGAAGGGTATGATTATTAAAGTATTGGGTAGTGGATGCAAAAATTGTGTTAGCTTAAAAGAAAATATTGAAAAAGCATTAAAAGAAACTGGAATTGATGCTGAAATAATTAAGGTTGAAAATATGAAGGACATTATCGGTTATGGTGTAATGCAAACACCTGCTTTGGTTATAGATGAAAAGGTTGCATCTTATGGAAAAGTTTTAAAAGCGGGTGATATTGCTAAATTATTGGAAAAGAATAAATAACTTAAGGGAGGTGGTGCGGTGAAAAGTAATTATAAGAGAGCAGCCTTGGTTTTTAGGGCTTTAAGCGACCCCAACAGGCTTGCTGTTATAGATATGATTAAATATGAAGAAAAATGTGCCTGCAAAATTTTAGAAGAATTACATATAACCCAGCCCACCTTATCTCATCATATGAAAATATTATGTGATTCAGGCTTGGTAAATTCAAGGCGTGAAGGAAAGTGGATGCATTATTCAATCAATGCTGACTTGTTTTTTGAAGTAAAAAGATTGTTTGATTTTTAATGTAAGGGCGGCCTGGGGCCGCCCCTTACAATATATCTAAATATTACAGTGCATCTATTACATCAAGCGCTTCTATTAAGACCACATCTTCATATCTTTCCCGGAAACTTTTTAATGCATATTGGTTTGTAAACAATAAAACCGGTCTTTCATAGTGATCATAAACAAGTATACAGCGAGAATTTTGATATTTTTTCAAGCCTTCCGGATTATCTGTTTTAACCCATCTGGCAACGGAAAACTCAAGGTTTTCCATACGAACATCAGTATTGTATTCATTTACAAGGCGGTATTCAAAAACCTCAAACTGTAATACTCCCACTGCGCCTAAAATTATTTCATTATATTCATTTTTGTAAACTTGAATTGCACCTTCCTGGGCTAATTGCTCAACACCTTTTTGGAAGTTCTTTCCCTTAAGGGAATTTTTAGCACTTACACGCATGAATAATTCAGGAGGAAAGGTAGGCAAGGGCTCAAAAAATATTTTTTCTCTTCCGTTTGTAAGAGTGTCTCCTATTTGAAAATTGCCTGAATCATAAATCCCTATAACATCTCCTGCATAAGCAGTATCAACAGTTTCACGCTCATTAGCCATAAGGTGGGTTGACTGGCTTAATTTCATTTGTTTGCCAGTTCTTGAAAGGGTAATATTCATTCCTCTGACAAAGGTCCCCGAGCAAATTCTTAAAAAAGCAAGTCTGTCCCGGTGATTGGGATCCATATTTGCCTGAATTTTAAAAATAAAACCTGTAAATACATCATCTGTCGGATTAACTTCTCCCGTTGTTGTTTTTCTCGAAGAAGGCGGGGGAGATATCATAAGAAAATGTTTTAAAAATTCGGTCACTCCAAAATCCGCCAATGCAGAGCCGAAAAATACAGGTGATAATTTACCTTGCTTTATTAAATCTATATCAAATTCATTTCCGGCACCGTCAAGAAGGTCCATGGCATTTCTTAAATTTTTAAGATTTGCAAAGCTTATTTTACCGTCCAATTTGCTTGAATTAACACCTTCATCATTTAAATTAATTATTTCTTTTTTTCTGAACAAATTTACCACATTTCTTTGTCTGTCATAAATTCCTTCAAATTCTTTGCCGCAGCCTATTGGCCATGTGACAGCCACAGAATGAATGCCTAATACATCTTCCAATTCTTGCATAGATTCAAGAGGGTCCATGGCTTCGCGATCTAACTTATTGATAAATGTGAATATGGGTATACCCCTCATGCTGCAAACCTGAAAGAGTTTCTTTGTTTGTGCTTCTATTCCTTTGGCAGCATCAATAACCATTACGGCACTGTCTACAGATGTTAAAATACGATAAGTATCCTCGCCGAAATCATTGTGTCCCGGTGTATCCATTATGGAAATTACTTTATCATCATATTCAAACTGCATTACGGAAGAAGTAACGGAAATTCCACGTTGTTTTTCTATTTCCATCCAGTCTGATTT
>CAZTXR010000024.1:0-13693 GCA_964617605.1 uncultured Clostridia bacterium
CAACATTTATAGCTAGCACGTCTTAAGTATAGGCGTGTTTTTTATATAGTTTAACATGCGGAATAAATAAAGGTGCCGTATATTCAAATTTCTTATGATAAAATTAATAAAACTATGTTATAATATATTGGTAAAAATCAAAAATAATGGGTATTACTTAAATATAAAGTATAAAGATTGGGAGTGATGTAAATGATTTATCCATATGGATTTTTTGATACAACTATGATTATTTTGATACCTGCCGTAATATTGACTTTGTATGCTCAAAGTAAAGTTAAATCTAATTTTGAAAAATATATACAGGTTCAAACAAGAAAAGGATACACCGGATTTCAAGTTGCCAGGATGCTTTTGAATCAAAATGGCTTGCATGATATACCGATTGAATTGGTCAACGGACAATTAAGCGATCATTATGATCCCATAAAACGTGTGTTAAGATTATCACCGGAAATATACCAACGCAGCTCAATAGCTTCTGTAAGTGTTGCCGCGCATGAGGTTGGTCATGCTATACAGCATGCAAACGGCTATGTTCCCTTGAATGTCAGAAATTTGGTTTTTCCTGTTGCCAGATTCGGGTCATCTGCCGCATGGATCTTTATTATGGCTGGTTTGTTGATTCCAAGCCTTGGAGGATTAATGGATATAGGAATATTATTATTTTCAGCGGCCGTTTTATTTCAGCTTATAACCCTTCCTGTAGAGTTTAATGCAAGCAAAAGGGCATTGGAGATGTTAGATACCAACGGAATTGTTTACGGTGAGGAAACAATGGGTGCACACAAGGTCCTAAATGCAGCTGCATTGACATATGTTGCAGCTATGGCAAGTGGAATTGCACAGCTGATGAGATTAATCCTCATAAGAAACAGGAGAAGATAAAATAAAGGATTAGATTATGGAATCAATAGATGAAGTTCAAATTATATTGGATGAAATAGCGGAGGAGCTTCCTCCAGAAATATATAGGGACCTTAATGGAGGTATTGTTTTGCTTCCTCAAGTTAAGATGCATAAAAAAAGTGTTGATGATGACTTGTATGTTATGGGCGAATATCGCAATGAAAGGATTTCCGGCCGCTATATTGTCATCTATTATGGTTCCGTTGAAAAGATTTACAGCACTTTATCAAGAGACAGACTTAAGAAAAGGCTTAAGACGGTCGTAAAGCATGAATTTGTTCATCACCTTGAATCCTTGGCAGGTGAAAGGCAATTAGAAATAGAAGATGAACAAAAGATAACAGAATATCTAAAAAGTAAATATTAGGCTAAAAATTAAACTTTAGTTTTGTATAATTAAATAAACTTTATTGAAAAAGGGAGGATTTTATGGAATTTTGCAAAATGCAGGGGGCAGGGAATGACTTTATAATTATTGATAATATGAAATTAAAAATTCCTGTGGAAAAGTTATCTCTTATTGCTAAAAAACTTTGCCAAAGAAGGGTATCAATCGGTGCAGATGGATTTATGGTGATTGATTATCCTGATGGGGATGCAGATTTTAAGATGCTTTTTTTTAACAGTGATGGCAGCATAGGCGAAATGTGCGGAAATGGAGCAAGGTGTATTTCCCGTTATGCATATATGCACAAGATAGTCGGTGAAAAAATGACCTTTGAAACAAGAGCAGGCCTTGTTCATTCTGAAATATTAGAAGGACGATTGGTTAAAGTTTTGCTAAACGGTCCTGAGATTATAAAACTTAATAATGATATTGAAATAGACGGAATAAAATATGAATGTTCATATATTGAGTTAGGAAGTCCCGGGCTTCCTCACGCAGCAGTTAAATATAATCTTCAGCAGGCAGATGAAAATATATTGCGCGAAACAGGCAGAAAAATAAGATATTATGATGGCTTCCCCAAAGGTGCAAATGTTAATTTCTTTCAGGTTCTTGATGAAAGAACAGCGTTAGTAAAAACATTCGAAAGAGGAGTTGAAGATTTTACATTAGCCTGTGGTACAGGCTCTGCATCAACAGCCCTTGCTTTAATATTAAAAGGATATTTAAAGGGTTCTTATGTAAAAATTATAAATGATGGCGGAGACTTGTTTATTGAAGTTGAAAAGGATGGCGATAAAATAAAAAAGCTCTACCTTATCGGCAGTACAAATATAGTTGCGGCAGGAAAGGTTATGGATGAGGATTTGACAGTTTGCTTATAATACTTATAAGATATGGGCATAATTATATAAAAAGGTAAGAATTAGTATGAATATAAGGATTCCTAAGGAAGTTGAAAGGGTATTAAATTTATTGCAAAAAAGCGGTTTTGAAGCTTATATAGTGGGTGGCTGCGTAAGGGACAGTATTATGGGTATATCCCCGTCGGATTGGGATATAACCACATCAGCCAGTCCCGAAGATATAAGTTCTTGTTTTAGCGGTTGCAAAACAATTGAAACAGGTATAAAGCATGGCACAATAGCCGTTATTATAAATAAAATGCAAATAGAGATTACTACCTACAGAATTGATGGAGAATATAGTGACAACAGACGTCCCGACAATGTTTTGTTTACGGATAATATTGAGCTTGATTTAAAACGCAGGGATTTCACAATCAATGCACTTGCTTATAATAAAAACGGAATAATTGATTTATTTGCCGGAGCTGGTGACATTCACAACAAGATTATAAGATGCGTGGGAGACCCTGACGAAAGATTTAGTGAGGACGGCTTAAGAATTTTAAGAGCACTTCGTTTTGCTTCTGTCTTAAATTTTGAAATAGAAAAACATACAGCCCATAGTGTCCATAAAAACAAAAACCTCTTAATCAATATTTCTATGGAGCGTATTAATGCAGAGTTTAATAAACTTATAATGGGAAGCAACTTCCAAACAATAATTATGGAAAACAGAGATGTTATTGAGGTTTTCATACCTGAACTTGGCAACATTGACAATGGAGAACTGACATATAGATTAAGAGCCATGAAAAATTTAAATTCTTTAGATTTAAGACTGACTGCCCTATTATACAAAATTGAAGCGCCGGATAGTATACTTATAAGATTAAAGTATGATAATTCAACAATAAAATCAGTAAAATTATTAACTTCCAATATAGATAAAACGATAGATCCTAACGCTGTAAGTGTTAAAAAGAGTTTACATAAAATTAATTATGTTAATCTTAAAAACCTGATTAAAATCAAAAAAGAATTATTCGAAAATGAACATGATAAAATTGAAAGAATCGAAGAAATTATGAATGAAATCATCAGTACAAATCAGTGCTACAACTTGGAAACATTAGCTATCAGCGGTCAGGACCTTCTTGATGCAGGTATACCAAAAGGGAAGAATATAGGTAAAGTTTTAAATATAGTTTTAAATGAAGTTATTGAAGGACAATTAGAGAATAGGAAAGATAGTTTACATAAATTTATTTATGTAAACCAAGAGCATTTTCTAAATAATTAATATGATAAACCGCGTAAAGTATTTGCATGCTCTTGCTAAGGATTATTAGAATTAATGTTTGAAATATATTTTATTTGCATAATGTACAATTAATGAAAAATGGGGTTGACAAGCATTTGAAAAAATGATAAGCTCACAAACAATAATACAAAAACAAAACCGTTGAAGCGAAGATTAAACTTTATGTGCACTTACAGAGAGCAGGGGTGGATGAGAACCTTGCAGAACGCAGTATTGACAAATGGATCGCTGAGGGTGAGGTGAACGGGTAAAACCCTAGTATCTGAAACGTGTGCTTACGTTACAAGGCAGAAAATGTGTTAGCATTTTTGTTAAAGTGGATTGATATTCAGTCAATTAAGGTGGTACCGCAGGAATTATGCCTGTCCTTTTATTTAAGGATGGGTTTTTTGTTTTTGTAAATAATATACGAGGAGAATAGATATGAAAAAAACAGCAGCAATTATTATGATTATGGCATTAGCGGCTGCCATACTGGCAGGATGCGGAGCAAAGGAAGATTCAAAGGGTAAGAGCACAGATGAAAAGGGTGGTAAAATTAAAATAGGAATAGTTCAGCCTGTGGAACATCCATCTTTAAATCAAATAAGAGAACAAATTATAATCGGCTTAGAAGAAGAAGGGCTGAAGGATAAAATTGAAATAAGCTACAAGGATGCCCAGGGAGACCCTTCAAATATCAATACTATTGTTTCACAATTTATAGGTGATAAGATGGATGTGATAATTCCTATAGGAACAGGCGCTGCACAGAGTTCTGCAGCAGCAACAAAGGTTATTCCGGTAATATTTGCAGCGGTCAGCTATCCTGAGGAAGCGGGCTTAGTGATGGACATGAAAAAGCCTGAAGCTAATGTGACAGGCGTTTCTGATGCAATAGATGTAAAACAAATTTTTGATTTAGCTTTTGAATTGACATCCCATGTAAAAACTTTTGGCTTTATTTATAATAACGGTGAGCCAAATTCGGTTTCAGCAATAACTAAAGCCAAGGAATACTGTGATGCTAAAGGAATTAAATATGTTGAAGCTACAATAACAAATTCAAGCGAATTATTGCAGGCATCCCAATCATTAATGGAAAAAGCCGATGCAATTTTTACTCCTACCGATAATACTGTAGCATCTGCAATGCCTGTGCTTTCCGCAGAAGCACGAAAAGCGGGAATACCTGTTTATACAGGTGCAGATTCCTTGGTTGCTGATGGAGGTTTTGCTACTGTGGGAGTTAACTATACTATACTTGGGAAACAGGTAGCTGCAATGGTTAAAGATGTTATAGACGGTAAAAATATATCTGAAATACCTGTTGAAACACTAAGCGAATACACAACTATAATAAACACAACAACTGCAGATAAAATAGGGGTTAAATTATCAGAAGAACAATTGAAGAAATTCCAGCTTATAGAATAAAACATGTATTTATAGAGGAGGAAACAATGAGCATAACAGCATTTATAGGGGCAATGGAATTGGGGCTAATATATTCATTGCTTGCATTTGGAACATTTATATCATTTAGAATACTAAAGGTTGCAGACTTGACCGTGGATGGGAGCTTTGTTCTTGGGGCTGCAGCATCAGCCGTGTTTACATTTGCAGGCAAGCCTGTCGCCGGTATTTTTGCCGCATTAATTGCAGGAGCCTTAGCAGGTATCGTTACAGCACTGCTTCAAACAAAATTGGGGATACAACCGATTCTTTCAGGAATTTTAACAATGACAGGACTTTATTCCGTAAACCTGATGGTTATGGACGGAAAGGCCAATATTCCTCTTTTAAACAAAACTAACATTTTTACTTATGCAGAAACACATATTTCAGGCAGAGCATATAAAATATTGGTGTTAGCTGTAATTATTGCATCGGTGTTTATTATATTAAATTGGTTTTTTAGAACCCAGTTAGGACTTTCCATAAGGGCGACCGGTGACAATGAAGATATGTGCAGGGCTTCTTCCATAAATACAGACTTTATAAAAGTTGTTGGATTTGCTCTGTCTAACATGATAGTAGCATTATCCGGAGCATTGGTTGCTCAAATGCAGCAGTCAGCCGATGTCAATATGGGCTCAGGAATGGTTGTTATCAGCTTTGCATCTATAATAATAGGAAGTGTAATAATAAAAAATAAGAATATTACATTGGGGTTATTATCGGTTGTAATAGGCTCGGTTATTTACAGACTGATAATAGCTATAATATTAACTACAAATTTTCCTCCTTCATATTTAAAATTAATTTCAGCCTTAGTAGTAATAACAGCTCTATCCATACCTAACATTAAGAATAAAGTGGAAGCTGATAAAATGAGGAGGAGGGAAAGACATGTTAACTATTAAATCACTGAATAAAGTATTCAATAAAAATAGTTTAGATGAACATACAGCATTAAATAATTTAAACCTTCATGTATCAGAGGGCGAATTTGTTACGATAATCGGAGGCAATGGGGCAGGCAAGTCAACATTATTCAATGCTATCTCAGGTTCCATGCTTTGTGATACGGGGCAGATTATATTGTGCAATGAGGATATAACTTTTATGCCCGAGCATAAAAGGGCTTCCCTGATAGGACGTATTTTTCAAGATCCGATGAAGGGAACAGCTCCAAATTTGACGATTTTCG
This sequence comes from uncultured Clostridia bacterium, assembly GCA_964617605.1. Classification (GTDB taxonomy): domain Bacteria; phylum Bacillota; class Clostridia; order Tissierellales; family Sedimentibacteraceae; genus Sedimentibacter. The sequence continues at coordinate 6,099 of CAZTXR010000024.1, forward strand.
AGAATCTGATAATTGCTTATATGAGGAGCACTAAAAAGAATATAATGTTGGTTCCTTCCAAAAAGGATAAGGATTATATAAAGGAGCATCTTGCTGCCCTTAATCTTGGACTTGAAAACAGAATGAATACCAAGATCGGTTTGTTGTCGGGAGGGCAGAGACAGGCAGTTACGTTGGTAATGGCAACCCTGGTAAAACCAAGGCTATTGTTATTGGATGAGCATACTGCCGCATTAGACCCGGTTAGTGCCAAGACGGTAATTGAACTCACCAAGAAAATTGTTGCAGAAAATAATATCACAACATTGATGATTACCCACAATATTTCTTCTTCCTTAGAAATGGGCACACGAACTCTTATGATGGATTCAGGGTCTATAGTGCTGGATTTAAAAGATGAAGAAAGAGAAAAAGCAACAGTTCAAACCCTGCTTTCCAAATTCAATTAATCATTATATACAAATACTTCCTCAAATCCGCATTCAGGACAAGTGGCAGTAATTTCACAGGTGTTTATTGACAGCACTTTTACATTTGTAACGGTGCTTAAATTTTCATCTTTACCTTTAAATTTTGCTTTTTCTGAAGCCTCTTTCCCTTTTGCATAGGAGTAATTATATCTTTTTCCGCAATTGCTGCATTTTCTTCTGCCCTTAACAGCTATCATATTTTTACGCTCCTTTAAATAAATTACATTATAAAGTTTGATTCTTTTCCATCATTCAGGATAATAAATCAATGGTCATGAACTGTAACCATTATATAAAGCATAAATAATATTATCAAGGTTTTTCATTGTAATTTTAATAATAAAATGATATCATATTCATGATAGCACTAATTTAGGAGGATTTTATGGATTGGATTTGCGAAAATAAGGAATTGATAAAGAATGAATCAGTAAATTTAAAATCAGATGGCGATTTTCTTATTCTTGATGAAAACATGAAAGAAGGTTATTTGATAACTCCTGTTATTGAAACGCCCAAGTTTACTGAAATAACACCTTCATGGAATTCAAGGACAAGCAACTTAAGTTCGGTGGAACTTTTTATCAGGCTTAGAATTGAAAATCAGTGGTCTGATTTTGTAAGCTATGGTATATGGTCAACGGATGGCTTCAACAAAGGAATAAAAGAAAGAGAAAAACATGAGTCAATAAGAGTTACTGAGGACAGAATATTTGTAAATAATAATAAATTTGGCGATGCTGTTCAAATAAAGGTTGTTTTAAGAGGAAATAATCCCAAGCTTAAATTAATCGCATTTTCAACTGATGGCGGGGAAGATGAACCTGCGGAAGGAAATTATTTAAGAGTATTGGATAATATTCCGCTTATTTCTCAGCTTGCCAGCGGTCATATTCACAGCAATTCGATATGCAGTCCCACATCTCTCACCATGACTTTAAAGTTTCACGGCAAAGATGTTAATCTTGACCAAGTAACAAAGGGAACCTTGGATACAGGCAACGAAGCATATGGGAACTGGCCTCAAAATGTTGCCTTTGCAGGGGAGCAGGGAATGAGAGCTTACACCAAAAAATGCAAAAGCATCAATCCGGTGAAGAATTTTATAGCTAAAGGGTATCCTGTGGTTGCATCCGTTGTATCAAAGGAAAGAGAAGCCTTGGAAGGCGCCATTTCGGCATTTCCTCACGGACATTTGATGGTTGTTGTTGGATTCGCTCTTAAGGATGGAATTGAATACATAGTTGTAAATGATCCTGCTGCAAATTCAGATGCAGAGGTTCGAAAATATTATAAATTAGATCAGTGGATTAGTGTTTGGAGACACTACATATATGCAGTAACAGAATAAAAAAAGTTAGTTAAGGGATTGGTTCGTGAGTTAACCAATCCCTTTTATTCAATGCAATGAGGAGGGCATAACCCTTAATATGAGCTTATTAATAGATCCTTTTTATATTTTAATTTCCATTAAATATGCCGCCAATAAGGTTTCACCCTTGTAATTTTCTTTTGTCTGAATCAATAAATTCTGTAATTCGCCAAAATGAGGCAGATGTGTTAGTACAAGCCTTTTTACATTTGCTCTTTCTGCCAGCATACCGGCCTGAGAGCTGTTTAAGTGACCTGCCTGTGTACCGTCCATATGAGAATAAAAACTGCATTCAGCTATTAACACATCAGAATCTTTAAAAAAATCAGTTAAATTTTCAAAATATGAAGTATCAGATGTAAAAGAAAATATTTTATGCTCACATTTTATTTTTACACTGTAGGCTTCAACCGGATGAATATTTTTTATAAAACTTATTTGAAAGGGTCCTAAATTAATATTACTTTCTTCATTAAAGCTAATACCATATGTGTAATCTTCCCATTTAAGAAGCTTGAAAAACTCCCCCTCAGGGGCATAAATAGGCAAGGGCTTGTTAATTTCTTTAAGTTGTGTTTTTATTTGCCTTGCATACTGCAAGGGACCTAGGTCACAGCAATGGTCATAGTGATAATGGGTTATCAGCACTGCATCAATCATCCCCAAGTCACATACTTTTTGCAGTGAGCTGACCACACCGCTGCCGCATTCCAACAAAAGCTTATAATTATCATGCTCTATCAAATATCCTGAGCTTGCTTCTCCTGCCTTTGGGAATCCTCCCCAATGACCGATTATTGTAACCTTCATAAAAGCTCCTTGTATATATTATGCATTAAGAAATTGCGCATTGTATAGTTCAGAGTAGATGCCCTTCTTATCCAAAAGTTCCTGGTGATTTCCTCTTTCTTGAATTCCTTCATCTGTTAATATAATAATTTCATCTGCATTTTTAATGGTTGATAATCTGTGGGCTACAACCACTGTTGTACGACCCTTTGATAATTCTTCCAATGATTTTTGTATCAAGAGTTCAGTAGCATTATCAAGCGCAGAAGTTGCCTCATCCAATATTAATATTGGCGGATTTTTAAGGAATACCCTTGCTATGGAAATTCTTTGCTTTTGTCCTCCGGACAGCTTAACTCCTCTTTCACCTACATATGTGTCATATCCATTTGGCAATGACAATATGAAGTCATGAATGTTGGCACTTTTTGCTGCTTCATAAACTTCTTCTTTTGTTGAGTCGAATTTTCCGCATAGAATATTTTCAAAGATTGTTCCCGTAAACAAGAATACATCCTGCTGAACAATACCTATGTTTTTCCTGAGGGACCTGCGGGTGAATTCTCTGATGTCCGTGTTATCAATTGATATACTTCCGTCAACTATCTCATAAAAACGTGGTATTAAGTGACATAGGGTAGTTTTTCCTCCTCCCGAAGGTCCCACAAAGGCAACTGTCTTGCCTGCTTTTATATTAAGTGTTATATCATTTAATATTTCAGTATTGTCATCATAAGCGAATGTTACGCTATCGAACTTTATGTCACCCTTTACATTGTATATATCTTTTGCACCCGGTTCATCTGTTTCCACCTGTTTTTCCATTATTTCAATAAATCTTTTAAATCCCGAACTTCCGGATTGATATTGCTCGACAAAGTTTATTAATTTTCTTATTGGATTTAAAAAGTTTCCTATATAGAGCAAGAATGCAGCAAAATCTCCAAAATTAATCCAACCCTTAAAAAAGAATATTGCTCCTGCGCTTAAAACCAAAATATTTAAAAAGTCAATTATAAATGAAGAACCTACATGAAATTCGGCCATTACCTTATATGCCTTTTTTCTTGCCGCCTGAAATTTTGTGTTATTATCATTAAATTTTTCAATTTCATTTTCCTTGTTGCTGAATGCTTTAGAAACCCTTATGCCGGATATGCTGTTTTCTATGGTTGCATTGACTTCGCCTATTGTAACTCTTGTTTCCATAAATGTATCAGCCATTCTTACCCTAAGCTTCATTGCAACAAATATTAAAAGAGGAATAATTGAAAACACAATAAGGGATAAGGGTAAATTTATGGTGCTTAGTAGTATAAAGGAGCCTACAAGCATTACTAAAGATATGAATAAGTCTTCCGGTCCGTGATGAGCAAGCTCTGAAACATCCATTAAATCATTTATAATTCGGGATGAAAGACTTCCTGTTTTATTTTCATCAAAAAATACAAAAGGCAGGTCTTGAAGATGTTCAAATATATCTTTTCTCATATTTGCCTGCATTGTTACACCCATAATATGACCGTAATAAGTAATATAATAATTAAGACCCACTTTAATGACATATATTAAACCCAAAGCAAGCAGCCATGTTATCATAAGCCGAAATTCCTGATTTGGAACATATATATTAATAATATTTCTTGTTATCATAGGATAAAACAAATCACACAGAGCCACAACCAAGGCACAAATCATATCGGCAATAAATACCTTTTTTACCGGTTTATAATATGACATAAATTTTTTAAGCATTTTTTACTCCTGTCTGTTTTTTAATTTTGAAAGTACTAAGGATAATGACGCAAATAGAATAATGGACGCGATATCCAGCAATAAAAAGTATATATAACCTAAATTGATAAAATAACTTATGATGGCAAGTATACATAAAATTGCAATCATGACAATTCCTGAATAGTTGTGAGGACTAAATTTGAAAATCTGCGTAAATAATTTTCCTACACTTGCATGATGCATAATAATGGCCAATATCACTGCTGTTGCCGCATAGCCCGCACTTTTTTGCATTAACGAACACCCTTGGGCAAATATAAAAATGCCTATTGCCAATATAAAGTGGTAGAAAAACCTGTGTTCTCGCATTTGTTTTCGCATTTGTTGACGTATCTCGTACATAATTCACCTCGTTTTCTATTTATTTAATAATATCATTTTTAAAGTATAATTTCAACGAACAATTTATACATTTTGTGAATAGCCAACGGGAAATCCTCTATTGACATTCTAAATGAAATATGGTAAAAAAAAGAGGGACAAATGAGTGTCCTGCAAATAATAATATGTTTTTCAAAATTTATTACAGATACGGAAGATTTGATTATAAAGATTGGAAAAGGGTATATTATTATTTGATTTCGGTAAAAGATATTCTAAACGAAATTTTATTAACTGAAAGGAAGAAAGAAATGAAAACCAAAAAAATTGCTGTAATGCTTTTAATTGTTATGCTGATATCAGCATGCGCAAATCAAGGAAACACACCTAATAAACCAAATGCAACAGATGTTAAGACTGATCTTATTATGGGCTACACCACTGAGCCTGAAGGTCTTGACCCTCACAGAACTGCTGCAGCCTCCACCTTTACCGTAACCAATAATATTTATGATACCCTTGTAGGCGTAAACCCTCAATGGGGTACTGAGCCCAGACTTGCAAAGGAATGGGTTATTTCTGATGACGGAATGGAAATTACATTTGCTTTGAGGGATGATGTTTATTTTCATAACGGAAGGCAAATGAAAGCCAAGGATGTGGAATATTCCTTTAAGAGGCTGAAGGATGCAGAGAGTCCAAGAGCAAGAGATTATGAAAATATTGTTAAAATAGAAGTTTTAGACGATTATAATATAAAATTTACAACTGCAGCCTTGGATGTTGAGCTTTTAAAAAGCTTTGTTTATCCATGGGCAGCTGTAGTGCCTGAAGAAGAGGCTGCAAATTTAAAAACCAAACCTGTCGGCACAGGGGCATTTACACTAAAAGAATATGCTCCGCAGCAATATTTGATTTTACAAAGAAATGATAATTATTACGGAGACAAAGCAAAACTTGAAACTGTCAAGATGGTTTTGATACCTGATGCTACAAGCATGATGGCAGGCTTCCAGGTAGGAGACCTTGATATTATTCCATTAACCGGAGATCAGGTTACAATGGTTGAGGGAAATGAAAATTATAAAGTAATTTCAGAGCCCATGAATGCTGTGCAAATTATGTCTCTTAACACAAAAAACCAATATCTGTCCAATGAAAAAGTAAGACAGGCAATGGCAATGGCAATTAACAAGGATGAGGTTATTGAAGCATCAATGTTTGGATACGGTGCAAAAATAGGCTCCCACTTGCCGCCAACATCACCCGATTATTATGATGCTAACAATATTATTGAATACAATCCTGAAAAAGCTAAGGAGCTGTTAAAGGAAGCGGGATATGAGAAGGGCTTTACAATCAACATGTCACTTCCTAAAAACTATCAGCTTCATGTTGATGCAGGCCAGGTAATTGCTGATCAATTAGGAAAAATAGGTATAAATGTGAATATTCAGCTGATTGAATGGGGAACATGGTTAAGCGATGTGTATGGAGCCAAGAATTTTGATTCCACCGTTGTAGGGCATACGGGAAGATTAGATTCATACGCATTTTTATCAAGATACAGATCAGACAGCAATGATTATATAAGCTTAACCAGCGGAGAAGTTGATGAACTGTTGAACAATGCTCTTAAAGAGTTGGATGAAAATAAAAGAAAAGAAATTTACAAAGAGATCCAGATTATTTTAGCCAATAAACTTCCCGCAATTTATCTGCAAACCCCTCACACAATGTTGGCATTGCAGAAAAATGTTGAAGGAATGAAGATATTCCCCTTAGATTTTTATGACTTTAAGGAAGTGTATTTTACTGAATAAAAGCTAATCTTTTATTTCTTGAGGTGCTTATGTTAAGTTACATTTTAGATAGACTGAAAAGTTCGATTCTTGTTTTGTTTGTGGTGTCGGTTATTACATTTTTTGTTTTAATGATAATACCCGGTAATCCTGCACAGCTAATATTGGGAACAGATGCCACTCCCCAAATGATAGAGGAGCTTAATGCTGCCATGGGTCTAAGCAGACCCCTATATGAGCAATATTCAAGCTGGCTTTTGGACTTGTTAAGGCTAAATATGGGTAAGTCTTATGTTTATGGAGAATCGGTTAAAGTTTTAATAATAAGAAGCATACCCGTAACTTTTTCTATAACAATTTTTGCTATGACAATGGCGGTTTTTATAGCCTTCCTTTTTGGAATGATTTCAGCAATCAGGAAAAACAGTATAATAGATTATTTTTCAAGAAGTATCATGCAGCTGGGTGCAGCCATCCCTTCCTTCTGGATAGGGATGGTTTTTATTGTTTATTTTGGAGTAAGGTTAAAAATGTTTCCTGTTTCAGGCTTTGTTCCCATTGAACAGGGTTTTGTCAAATTTATCAGAAGTATATTTTTGCCTTCTCTTGTTTTGGCAATAGGCGAAGTAGGAACACTTTTAAGGATTATAAGAAGTTCAATGTTAGATTCGCTTGAACAGGACTATATGGATATGGCAAAGGTTAAAGGACTCAGTAACCGTAAAATATATATAAAATATGCTCTAAGGGGTGCTTTGACAGCACCGCTTACAATAATCGGAATGCAGCTTGCAAAGCTTGCAGGAGGAACGGTTGTGGTTGAAACAATATTTGCTCTTCCGGGGCTTGGAAGATTGGTTCTTACAGCTGTAGAACACAGGGATATTGTGCTTTTGCAGGGACTTGTAATGTTTATTACATCAATGGTAATAATAATTACCTTATTTGTTGATATATCGGTAATGATTTTAAATCCGAGAATTAAGTCCTTTCATCAGGGGGAAGTATGAGAAAAAATGCAAGCTTGATTTTAGGAATTATATT
>CAZTXR010000025.1:0-13402 GCA_964617605.1 uncultured Clostridia bacterium
GCAGAAAATAAAAAGGGACTTTTTGAGGAGGCTGATGAAGGAATTTTATTTCTTGATGAGTTAAATGCTTTATCTTATGAGGTTCAAAGTAAATTGTTGCGTGTAATTCAGGATGGTAGCTTCCGGCCGATAGGTTCTAATAAAGAAAAAAAAGTAAAAGTAAAAATCATAGCTGCAATGAACATTGATCCAATGGAAGCAATAAAATCTAATATTTTACGCAAAGATTTATTTTATAGACTTTCTGGAAATATGATATGTATTCCTCCTTTGCGGCAAAGAAAAAAGGATATCGAATATCTTATTAATTATTATATTGGAATATATAATGAATCTTATCAAAAAAACGTTGAAGGTATTACTGAAAATTTGAAAGAAGTTTTTTTGAATTATTTATGGGATGGAAATGTCCGCGAGCTTAAACATGTTATTGAATCTATGGTCAGCATGACAAATAATAAACTGTTAGATGTAAATGAAATTCCAATATATCTTCACAATAAGTTAAAAGGCGAGGCAGTACCGGAGGATGTATTAAGATATGAAGAAAAAATGCCTTGTGAAGCACTAAAGGAATTAGATATTGAAGAAGAAATGATTTCTGATTTAAAAAATGGAGAATATAATTTAAAATCTGCTCTTGAAAATATTGAGAAAAAGATAATAAAAGAAACTTTGAAAAAAGTTAACGCAAATAAAACAAAAGCAAGTGAAATTCTTGGGATACCAAGACAAACATTAAATTATAAATTAAGCAAATGGAACATTAGTGAAGAAGAAATATCAGAAATTAAATGATAACGACAGATAATCGCCACAATTGACAATAAAACGATATTAGTGGCAAGAATTCGTCAATAAATAAAAATTTTGTATAAAGAAAAAATATAATATATTCTTTAAAAAAATAATATGGGCAAAAAATATACTAAAAATTCAAGGTTATCGTTAATAGTTTGGTTTAATTGACTATTAATATCAATTTTTGGTATAGATTTTGCTTATTATTTTTCATGAGGAAATCTCAGATATAAAAATATATGAAAGGAAGTATTATATGAATTTAGAACTGAGAAAAATCACCATAAAAGATGTTCAATTTGGTGATCGGTGTAAAATCGTAAATGGATGCTTGTATGTTAATCCAAAAAAGCTGGAAGATATAGTATCAGAAGACAGCAAAGTAAAAAGCGTTTCTTTTGATTTGGCAAGGCCGGGTGAATCTATTAGAATTGTTCCTGTTAAAGATGTAATCGAACCGAGGGCAAAACTTAATGGAGATATCTTCCCGGGCCTTTTTAGAGAGGATATGGAGGAAGCTGGTAGCGGAATTACATATGCTCTTAAAGGATGTGCGGTAACAAGCACAGGCCCTATTGTAGGTTTTCAGGAAGGCGTAATTGACATGGTTGGTCCAGGGACAGAATTTACTATTTATTCACATCTAAATCACCTTGTTATGATAATTGAAAAACAGGATTATGTTGACCAACACGACCATGAAGAGGTTGTAAGATTAGCAGGTATTAAGGTAGCAAAGTATTTAGGAACATTGGGATTTGAATATGAGGATTATGAAAGTGTAAGCTATGAGTGGAAAAGCATAGGAGAGAAATATCAGGAATATCCTGAATTGCCAAAAGTAGCTTATGTTTATAACTGTATGGCACAAGGACTGTTACATGATTCTTATTTCTATGGAAGAGATGCGAAGGCTATGGTACCTACTATGGTTACACCTTTAGAAATATTTGACGGTGCCTTGATTTCCGGTAACTGCGTATCCCCAGGTTCAAAAACTACAACCTTTATGCATCAGAACAATGCAGTAATAGAAGAATTATTTAAAGTACACGGAAAAGAAATTAATTTTATGGGAATTGTATTAAACCCACTCATGACAACTCTTAAAGAAAAATTTAGAGATAGAATGATGACTGTAAGACAAATCAAAATGCTTGGTGCAGAAGGAGTTGTTATTTCTCAAGAGGGATTTGGCAATCCCACAACAGACCTTATGATAATATGCCAGGAACTTGAGAAATCCGGAATTAAAGTTGTAATAATAACTAATGAAGATGCAGGAGTTGACGGTATGAGTGAATCATTACCTGACAGTGTACAAGAAGCAAATGCTATCGTTTCAACAGGGAATTCAAATGCTACTGTAATGTTGCCGGCAATGAAAAAAACAATAGGTAATCTTAAAGAAGTTGAAAGAGTTTGTGGTGGTAACATAACATCAATACAAGATGATGGAAGATTATTATTAGAAATTCATGGAATTATGGGGAGCCATAATCTACAGGGAAATACTAATTTAGGGGCAATTACAATATAGATATTTGAAGAAAGGAGGATAAGTTATGAAAAGAATTTTATTTTATACGAATCAATTTTTTGGTCAGATAGGTGGAGAAGAATATGCTTATCAGGAACCTTTTGTTGAAGAAGGAATAAGAGGTAATGCAAATGCTTTCGTTGCGGGGTTAAGGGGTGGAGATATTGTTGCAACCATTGTCTGCGGTGATAACTATTTTGTTGAAAACATGGAGATTTGTAAAGAGTTTATCAGAAAACAAGTTGAAGCTTTCAAACCTGATATTGTAATGGCAGGACCGGCTTATAACGCAGGACGTTTTGGTATTGCATGTTGTGAAGTTTGTAAATTTGTACAAGGAACCTATGGTATTCCTTCTGTAACCGGACTTTATTGGGAAAATCCAGGTGTTGAAATGTACAAGGCAGACTGTTATATTATGGAGGTAGGTAAATCCGCTGCTAATGTAAGAAAGGCTGTTCCTTTAATTACAGGATTTGTAAATAAATTAATTTCCGGTGAAAAATTAGGATCACCAAAGCAAGAGCATTATTTTCCAAAAGGACAACGTGTGAATGTGTTTCATGAAAAGAACGGTGCACAACGTGCTGTGGAGATGCTTATTAAAAAATTAAAGGGTGAAGAATATGATACTGAGCTTGAAATTTCAGTATATGAAAAAGTAACGCCTGCTGCTCCACTGAAGGATTTATCAACAGCTAAAATAGCTTTGTGTACAACAGGCGGGATTGTTCCTATGGGAAATCCAGACCATATGTTTGCAGCTACTGCAAAGTTCTGGAAAAAATATTCCTTAGGTGAGAAGGATGGTTTGAATAAGGGGGAGTTTGAATCTGTACATGCGGGCTATGACCCTGTTTATGCTAATGAAGATCCAAATAGAATTGCTCCTTATAACATATTGAAAAAATTTGAAAAAGAGGGTCTTATAGGTTCGTTGTATCCATATTTGCTTTCAACAACAGGAAATTCCACATCGGTGGCAGACTCTACAAAATTTGGACAGGAAATGGCTGAAGATTTAATAAAAGCGGGAGTAGATGCGGTAATTCTAACAAGCACATGAGGTACTTGTACACGTTGCGGTGCAACGATAGTTAAACAAATTGAAAAAGCAGGTCTTCCTGCTGCTCATATTTGTACAGTAACTCCGATTTCAAAGACGGTAGGAGCAGCGAGAATTTCAGGAGCACAGGCTATTCCATATCCTACGGGGAATCCTCAGCTTTCGCCTGAAAAAGAAGAGATTAGACAAAGAGAAATTGTTATGGATGCTTTAAAATTACTTATCCAATAGTGAGGGGAAAATGCTTAATTTTGGAAGCTTGTTTGTTAATGGACTTGATTACATATTAATAGTGGATAAAAATTATAAGGTTATTTACAATACTCGTTATGATGCGAAAATCAATGACAATTCAAAAGAATACAAAAAAGTGGATATAGCAAATAAATATTATTTTGATGTGTATCCAAAACTTAAAAAAGAAGACAGCAGCATAGCCAGATGTATAGAAAAAGCAGAAGTAATAATTAATAAGAAACAGCATTATGAGGATTATCAGGGCAAGCAATATTGTACCAACAACATAACACTGCCGCTACGTCGAAAAGGAGAGCTTGTGGCAGTGGTTGAGCTTGTAATGGATGTAGATTTTTCAGATTCTGAGTATAACAAAAGCAATGAAAAGCGTTTTGATGAGTTCGTTCAGAAAATAAGAGAGTCGGCAGGTCTTATTACATTTGATACGATCTTAACATGCAATGAAGAAATGAGACAAAGTATTGAAAAAGCTAAGATGCTGTCAACTCTTCCCAATGCTACTCTTATATATGGTGAAACGGGAACAGGCAAGGAATTGTTTGCACAAGCCATGATTAATTACAGTGGAGTTCCCAAGGGCAATGTGGTTATTCAAAACTGTGCAGCGGTGCCAGAAAACTTAATGGAATCTATTTTATTTGGGACTGTGCGCGGTGCATATACAGGTGCTGAGAATAAAAAAGGCCTGTTTGAAGTTGCGGACGGTGGAATAATTTTCTTAGATGAGTTGAATTCCATGCCCTTTCATGTTCAGGCAAAGCTTTTAAGGGTTTTGCAGGATGGTTCTTTCAAACCTTTGGGAAGCAATGAGGATAAAAAGGTATCTACGAAAGTAATTGCTGCTATGAATATTGACCTCGAGAAAGCGATTCAGAAGAAAATATTGCGCAAAGATTTATTCTACAGATTTTCAGGCGGTTTGATAACCTTATTACCCTTAAGGGAGAGAAGAGAAGATATCATAATGTATACCAATTACTATATAAAATATTTCAGTGATATTTACGATAAAAAAGTCGGTAAATTTTCTAAGGATTTAGAGGGAAAATTTTATAGATACAGCTGGGAAGGAAATGTTCGTGAATTGATGAATACCGTGGAATTTATGGTAACAACTGCTCGGAACGGTGAGGATTTGACAGAAAACCTGTTACCCGTATATTTGCGGGGACGATTGAATAATGTATTCTCTTTATCTGAAGGAAACAATATTTTTACTGTTTCAAATATTATTTCTGAACATAAATGTAAACAATTAAAGGATACTCATATACCTTATCATAATATTATGGAAACTGTAGAAAAGGAATTAATTTTAAAAGCAATGGAGGCAGCTGAAGGTAATAAAAGTAAAGCAAGTGAAATTTTAGGATTACCAAGGCAAACCTTTAGATACAGACTCCAAAAATTAGGCTTAGAGGAGTTAAGTGATTAGAGGCGAATTTTTGACTAATAATTTAACAACGACAAAAATATTGCGGCGAATTTTCGCCAAAAATATTTTATATATTTTATTATTATTTGTAAGATGATGAAATTTGCTGTAATTTACAGCAATAAAAAAATAATATGATTTTGGCATGATTATTGCTTTACTAAATATGAGTGATAATCATTCCGGATTACAATAAAAAATATTATGCCATTTATATGGCATATCCGGAGTTAAAGATTGAAAGGAGAAAAAAATGAAAAAGAAAATTTTAGCTTTAGTACTTGTGGTTGCTATGATATTTAGCTTGACGGCATGTAGCGACAATAAAACAGTAGGAAAAGGTGAAGGTGGCGAACGTACATTAGTAATGCGTTTAGGACAATCATTATCATCTCTTGATTGGGAAAACTCTACACATACTTACGACATGTATGTATGGCATCAAATGTTTGAAGGTCTATACGGCATGGACGAAGCAAATAACGGTTACTATGAAGAATTAGCTGATGGCATTACTATTAGCGAAGATGGAACTGTTTATACAGTACCGTTAAGAGAAGGAGTGACATTCCAAAATGGAGATCCTTTAACAGCACAAGATGTAAAATTCAGCTATGAGCGTGCAATGAAAAACAGCCGTTTTAACTACTTAACATCTCCAATTAAAGAGGTTAATGTAATTAATGAAAAAACAGTTGAATTTGTTTTAAAAGCTCCAAACTCTGCAATAGCACATACTTTCTTCTCTGTTAAGATATCAAGTGAAAAAGAAGTTACCGCACAAGGCTCAGAATATGGTACAAAGCCACATAAGGCAGGTACAGGTGCATACTATGTTACTGAGTATGATGTAGCAAGTGGTGTAAAATTAGAAGGATATGAAGGATACTGGAGAGGAGCTCCTGCTATTAAGAAATTGGCATTCAGAGTTATAGCTGATGAAGCAGCTTCTGTTATTGCATATGAAAATGGCGATGTTGACTATTTAGCAGAAGTATCTTTGGCTGACTGGGATGCAGTTTCTAAAAAAGAAGGCGGACAATCAACAATGCTTAAAGGCAATGATATTACATGGGTAGGTATCAACTACTTATCGCCAACAGCTAATGGAGCGTTGATGAATGATAAGGTTCGTCAAGCAATCTGCTATGCAATCGATAAGGATGCCATTAATAAATCTGTATATGACGGAATGGGTACTCCTACAAGCGAATACATGCCTCATGACTATGTACCGACTCAGCCTTCAACAGGATTTACAACATATGAACATAATCCTGAAAAAGCAAAAGAGTTGTTGAAAGAAGCAGGATTTGAAAATGGTGTTAATTTAGGAAATATACTAACATACGGTGGTCCTGACTCACCAAAAGGTAAGGCTTCTGTTGTTATCCAGGGCAATTTGGCTGATGTTGGAATAACAGTGGGAGTTGATGTTCGTGAATATGCTGCTGCTGAAGCTGATATGTACGGACAAAATTATGATATAGTAATATTCGGAGATTCTAATAACTATGATTTCAACAATATTCGTCAACAAGTTCATAGTGAATCAGTTGGTATGTACTTAGTTCGCTATAAGGATGAAAAGTCTCCATTTAATTGGAAACGCTTAGAAGAACTGGTTGACTTAGGTGTATCTACTGCAGTCCTTGAAGAACGTTTGGACTACTATACAGAATTATGGTCAATCGTTATGGACTCTGCTACAATCCAACCTCTATTACATAAACCTGTAGGAATAGTTTGGAGCGGAGATTTGGAAATAGGCAAGCCGGTTCCGAACTTTTACAAAGTTAGAACTTTCAGCTGGAAATAAGCCTATTAATAAAATTCCTTGCCGGGAATAAAAGCGGGCTGTATTCTCTTAGTTGAATACAGCTTTGCTATAGGCAAAATTTTAATTAAGGAGATAAGTAATGTATCGTTACGTCTTACAGCGTTTACTGTTTTTGATTCCAACGATATTGGGTGTTACATTAATCATATTTCTTGTTATGAGCTTAACCCCGAGTACGCCAGGACGTATAATGTTGGGACCATCAGCAACACAAGCTGACGTTGACCAGCTCAACCATGAGTTAGGATATGATCAGCCGATTCTAAAACGTTATGTCGATTATGTTGTTGATATGGTGGTTAATCAGGACTTTGGAACATCCTACTATACAAAACAATCAGTTTTTAATGAAATATGGCCTCGTTACATTGTAACAATTAAATTGGCTACAATAGGAATTATTTTATCCACACTTATTGGAGTACCGCTTGGAATTTTGGCAGCGGTTAAACAATACACTGCCTGGGATAGTATCCCGTCGTTATTAGCTTTTTTTATTGCTGCAGTACCCAGTTTTGTTTTGGGTATGGTGTTAATGTTTATATTCTGCTTAAAATTAAAGTTGTTACCTACATATGACAATGGGACAATAGCAGCTTTTATAATGCCTGCTATAACAATTGCTATTCCACCAGCTGCACAGAATTTCCGTTTTACTAAGTCTTCAATGCTGGAAGAAATCAGACAGGATTACATTCGTACCGCTCGTGCAAAGGGTGCTACTGAGCGTATGGTAATATGGAAACACGCGCTTCAAAATGCCTTGCTACCGGTTGTAACAAACATCGGTATGAATTTAGGTGTCTTAATTGCCGGGGCAGTAGTTGCGGAGAAATTATTCTCAATTCAAGGTATTGGAAGCTTAATAGTTGACCGTATAAGCTATAAGGATGAACCTACAATCATTGCCGGCACTATTCTGATTGCTATAGTATTTACAGTGGTTATGCTTCTTGTTGATATTGCTTATGCTTATATAGATCCCAGAATTAAAGCTAAGTATGAAAGGTTAAAAGGGTGATAAGATGGAAACAAGTTTAAATACCCCTAAAACTACAGAAATATATAAAAAGCAAAGCCAGTTTAAAGAAATTGTACGCCGTTTTTCTAAGAGCAAAAGCGCTGTCATAGGACTGATTCTTTTTGGAATTGTTGCTGTTGCACTGTTATTTGCTGATGTTATCGTACCTTATGCGAAAGCGACTACTGTACATCCAGAGCTTAAAAATCTTGTTCCAAGCAAGGACCATATATTTGGCTGTGACTCCTATGGAAGAGATATTTTTGCCAGAATATTGCACGGAGGTAAAATCTCTTTAGGTATAGCATTGTTGGGAACATTGTCTTCCTGTGTTGTTGGTTGCACCTTAGGTGCTGTTGCCGGATATTACGGTGGCAAGGTTGATACTATAATTATGCGTGGATTGGACATTTTCATGTCCGTGCCGGATTTATTGTTTACAATGGCAGTTGTTTACGCTTTAGGTGCAAATTTTTTTAATTTATTGATAGCTCTAACATTAGCATTTTTTACGAACTATGTCAGACTTGTTCGTTCGCAGGTGCTTACCTTAGCTGAAAAAGAGTATGTTGAGGCTGCCAGAGCCGGAGGAGCAGGTGGATTAAGAATTATACTTACACATATTATTCCTAATGCAATGGGGGTAATTATAGTAAACACTACATTAAATGTAGCTAAAATCATAATTTATGAGGCAACACTAAGCTTCCTTGGCTTAGGAATGCCACCTCCTGCACCTGAATGGGGACAAATGCTTTCTGAAGCACGTGAATATATGCGTTCAGCACCTCATTTATTAGTATTCCCTGCACTGTCTATAGTTATTACAGCATGTGCAATTAATCTGATGGGCGACGGATTGCGTGATGCGCTTGACCCGCACTTAAAATCTTGATGGAAGGAGGTCTGTTATGTCAGAAAAAATACTAGAAATTAAAGATCTTCGAGTTATTTATAAAACTGACTTGGATACTGTAAATGCAGTAAACGGTATAAATTTGGAGGTTGAAAAGGGTGGGACTTTAGGCCTTGTTGGTGAAACGGGAGCGGGTAAAACCACAACCGCATTGTCTATAATGAGACTTTTGCCTAGTAACACAGGTCGTATATTAAGTGGTGAAATAATTTTTGAAGGAAAGGATATATTGAAAATGGAAGAGGATGAGATGCGGCATGTTCGTGGCGATAAAATTGCGATGGTTTTCCAAGACCCCATGACCTCCTTAAATCCTGTTCAGACAGTTGGTGCTCAAATTGCCGAGGCTATTGAGCTTCACAATGAAAACATGGATGAAAAAAAGATACAGGAAAAAGTAGAACATATACTCAGCCTTGTAGGTATTATTCCTCAAAGAAAGCATGACTACCCGCACCAATTCTCAGGTGGAATGAAGCAACGTGTTGTAATCGCCATCGCATTATCATGTGAGCCGGATTTACTTATAGCAGATGAACCTACTACTGCTTTGGATGTAACAATTCAGGCGCAGGTGTTGGCTATGATTCGTGATTTGCGTGATCGTCTTGGAACTTCAATGCTTATGATAACTCATGACTTGGGTATTGTTGCACAAACCTGTGACAATGTTGCGGTTATGTATGGTGGAGAGGTAATAGAATTCGGTACTGTGGAAGATATATTCAAGGGAGAGAAGCATCATCCCTATACAGAGGGTTTATTTGGCTCAATTCCTAACCTTAAGTCAAGAGCTACAAGATTAAATCCTATACCGGGACTTATGCCTGATCCTACTAAGCTTCCCGAGGGTTGTTTCTTTGCACCAAGATGTAAATATTGTACAGAATTATGTAATATAGCAAAGCCTGATGTAATAATAAACGGTACTCACAAAATAGCCTGTCATATGTATAATTTAAAATATGAAAATGAAATGAAACAAGCTGTAGCAAGGCACGCTAAAAAAAGGGAGGAGTAGGACATGGTTGAAAAAGAAAAGAAAGTTTTGATTCAAACAGAGAACCTTGAAAAAATCTTCTCATTAAAGGGTGGAGCGAAGCTACATGCTGTAGATGGAATTGACCTTAAGATATTACAGGGCGAAACTCTTGGAGTTGTAGGGGAATCAGGATGTGGTAAAAGTACATTAGGCCGTAGTATTTTAAGGTTGATTGAGCCTACGGGCGGTAAGATTTTTTTTGATGGAAAGGATATTACCAAGATTAAGGGTAGTGAAATGCGCGAGCTCAGAGGAAATATGCAGATTATATTTCAAGATCCTTATGCCAGCATAGATCCTCGAAAATCTGTTATAGAAGCTATTGCAGAATACATGATTATTCAGAAAACATACAATTCAAAGAAATTGATATTTAATCGTGCAGCAGAATTAATGGATTTGGTAGGACTTGCAAGACGTTATGCTAATTCATATCCTCATGAACTTGATGGTGGAAGACGTCAGCGTATTGGAATTGCACGTGCATTATCATTAAATCCAAATTTTATAGTTTGTGATGAACCTGTTTCTGCTCTTGACGTATCAATTCAAGCACAAATTCTTAATCTTTTAATGGATTTACAAGATTCATTAGGACTTACATATATGTTCGTAACACATGATTTGAGTGTTGTAAAGCATATTTCCGACAATATAATGGTTATGTATTTAGGTAAATGTGTGGAATATGCAAGCTCTGATGAATTGTTTGAGAATCCGCTTCATCCATATACTAAGGCCTTACTTTCAGCTATACCAGAACCTGATTTGGATGCAAGAAGTAAGCAAATTAAGCTTATACAAGGCGAAGTTTCCAGTCCTATCAATTTGAAGCCCGGTTGTCGTTTTGCGAAGCGCTGCGAGCACTGCGACGGACGTTGTTCAGAGGAAAATCCGCATTATATAGAAGTTACACCCGGTCATTTTGTAGCCTGCTTTAAGGTTGCTGAGGGTGGTAAGATTCTTTATTAATTTTAACTAAATGGAGGGTTATTATGATTATTGGAGTTCCGAAGGAAATAAAAAAAAATGAGTATCGTGTAGCCTTGACTCCTTCTGATGCAAGTATGCTTGTATGTGCAGGTCATCGTGTTCTTATTGAATATAATGCAGGAAAAGGAAGTGGTTTCTCCGATGAAATGTATAAAGGTGCAGGCTGTGAAATCATGGCACATGAGGTGCTTTACAAGACCTGTGATATGCTTTACAAAGTAAAGGAAATCGAAGAAAGCGAATATGATTTACTTCGTGAAGGTCAAATTGTATTTACTTATATTCACTCAAATGCACATCCTGATATGACAAAAGAATTGTTAAAAAGAAAAGTTATTGGCATTTGCTACGAGGATATTGATGATGAAAACGGAGATTTCCCTCTATTAAGCCCAATGAGCATATTGGCGGGTAAAGGTGGTTTCTTGGCAGCCTTGCATTTCCAACAATCTGTTCATGGAGGTTCAGGATTATTGTTAAGCCGTGTTAACGGATGTCCTACTCCTAAAGTAGCAATAATAGGTTGCGGAAATTCAGGAATAGGTGCTGCTGAGCTTGCAGCAGGATTTGGCAACAAAGTAACAATGCTTGATATAAGCAAAGATTCCATGGAAAAGGCAGCTTTAAAGCTTCCTGTAAATGTTGAATTTGTAATATCAAATAGACAAAACTTAGTAAATTCTTTAAAAGAATGTGATGTTTTGATTAATTGCATATTATGGCCTAAAACAAGACGGGATCATCTTGTCAATAGAGAAGACCTTAAGCTTATGAAGCCGGGTTCTATGATAGTAGATGTTGCCTGTGATGATGCAGGAGCGATAGAAACTTGTCAAAGCACTTCGCATACAGATCCTGTTTATGTAGTAGATGGCATAACTCATTACTGTGTTGATAATATACCATCTGCATTCTCTCAAACTGCATCTGTAATGTTAAGTGCAGTAACTTCGCCTTTTGCGCGCAGAATTGCAGACTTAGGACCTGAAAAGGCAATGAGAGCTGATGCTTATTTAAGACGTGGTTTAACTACTTATTATGGAGAGCTTTGTTTGTTGGAAACAGCAGAAAAACATAATATGCCTTATATAGATGCTTTGGATGCCTTTTCCAAGAGAGGCAAATAAAATATGAAATATCTGACTGAAGGAATGGTTCCAAGGGAAGCCCTTGAATATTTTGAAAGCATATGTGGAATTCCCCATGGTTCCGGCAATGAAGCTGAATTAGCAAAATATATCATTGACATTGCAAAGAAAAAAGGGTTGAAGACATATGAGGATAGATATGGAAATGTATTGGTTCGTTTGTCTGCAAGCAAAGGCTGTGAAAATTCTCCATACTTTTTGATGCAAGCACATATGGATATGGTTTGTGTGAAAGAAGATTGGTGCGATATTAATATGGAAAAGGAAGCTGTGAGGCTTGTAAAAGACGGAAATATACTTTATGCTGAGGGAACAAGTCTTGGAGCGGATAATGGTGTTGGTCTGTGTAATATGCTTGCTGTTATGACAGACGAAAGTATAAAGCATCCCCCTATGGAATTTTTATTTACGGTTCGTGAGGAAACAAGACTTGAAGGTATTAAGCTATTTGACACTAGTATACTTAAGTCACGAAGAATGTTGACCATGGATTGCGGTGACCCCGGTGTTTTGATTTTAGGCAGTGCAGGTTCAATATGCTATGAGCTTGAAATGTGTTTAGAACAAGAGGATTTTATTGGAATATGCTATGAATTACAGGTTTCAATGTTGCATGGTGGTCATACGGGTTTGGAAATAGGAAGTGGATATGCAAATGCTCTTACCATGATTTCCGATATTTTGTCTGAGCTTGAAATATGTTGTGGAGCAAGAATTTGCAGCTTAGAGGTAGGTGGAGGTAGAGGAAGTATTCCTGACAGTGCTCTGGCAAAAATTGCAATTCCAAAGGGTGAAGAATCATCTGCCAAGGAAATTACAAATAGATTGGCAGTAGATTTTCATAGTGAATTTTCAGAAACAGAACCCCAAATGAAATGGCAATTTGATATAGCAGAGTTGCCTCTTAAAATGCTGAAAAAAAAATCCTCCTGTGATTTTTTGGATTTTATAATATTCAGTTCATGTGGTGATTTAAAGCGTCATGTAAAAGATCAAAAACAAGTTCTCGGCTCAGCTCTTATTAAATTAACTAATTTAAAAGATGGAATATTTACCGGTCTATATACGATACGCTCTAATACCGATCCGTATAAATATCAGTTAGGACGAAAATTCGCACGTCTGTGTGAAAAATATAATGTTTCATATAAATTAATTGATGACAGTCCGGCATGGCCAGAAAAAACAGGTTCGAAACTTACTGAAATATGTATTGAAGTACATGAAAAATGTTTTGGAACAAAACCATCTCTTGAATTAGTTCATGGAGGAGAAGAAGCTTCAATCATTTCATATAATATTCCTGAAATGGAGATTGTAGGACATGCACCTTATTCAAGAG
>CAZTXR010000026.1:0-13166 GCA_964617605.1 uncultured Clostridia bacterium
AATACGGCTGGGAATTAGTCACTAATAAAAAAATATTCTATGTTTTTTCTTCTCCGCAAGAAGATAATGCACCGGAGCTTCATACCGACCCCATGGAGCAAAGCTTTACTTTTAAAATGATTGACAAGCAGCTTAAAACAAATATGACATCAATTTCCATAATGTTTTTATCATTTATAGCTTCGATATTCAATCAACTTTTTTTACAAGACCAACCCTATTTATTTTTAATCAGGCAAAGCTCTTTAAATTTGATGATGTTAATGGTTCCATATATGTATGTATTTATAAAATCTATAAGCGGTTACATTACGGTTAAAAAAACTAAGAACGCGCTGCTTATGGGCATGCCCTTAAACCATAACAAGAATTGGAAACTGTCTTATTTGTTTTCATCCGTATTTTATATATTGCTGATTGCAATGATAATAATAACCTTGTTTACCCCCTATTATACAGCAGTACAAAGATCACTGCACACATATAAAGATGTTGAAGATACTTCAGCTATAAGTTTAATTAATATAGAAACCGGTCCTGTTTATGATTACTGGCATAAATTGAGTTATTATTGGAGTTTTGTATCTCCCGTACAATATGTTATTACCGAAGACGGCTATGTAGATGCACAAATACAGGAAGAGCTAAGCGGTACCTACTCACATGCATTCCTTCATATAAGATATTATGAATTAACATTTGGAGGGATGGTTGAGGGGCTAATAAATGATTTAATAGATCTTTATTATAGTGAACATCAGTATGAAATTCCACTTATAAAAAAGGAGACCGACAAATTTAACCAGCTCTATATATCTGATGGAGAAACAAAGTTAATTTTTGCAGGACATGATAAGAAAGTTATTTATATTGAATATAGAGGTAATTCAACAGCAGAAAGAATTGTTTTACTTTTGGAAGAAAAATATGATCTTTAGGTTAAAAAACCATCACTTTTGTCATCCTGAGCGCAAGTGAGTGATCCCATCTTTAAAAGGCGCACAGATTCTTCACCGGCGGTTCAGAATGACACGCTGCTTCGAAGTGTATCCATAGCACTGAAATAAAAAAAACGGTTCATTTTGAACCGTTTTTTTATTTGTATTCTTTTATCAGTTTTTCAAATATCGGTAATGATTTTTCGCATTTTTGTCTATCAACGCAATATGATAATCTGAAGTGAGTTTTGGTTCCGAAACCGGTTCCTGGAACTACCAAAACATCATGTGCTTTTGCTTTCTCGGAAAATTCCTCGGAATTTCCGTTTGGTGCTTCTATAAACAAATAAAATGCTCCATCGGGATTTGCAACATTATAGCCCATTTCAGTCAAACCCTTATACAAAATATCTCTGTTTTTCTTATATGCGTCCAAGTCAGGTTTAACATCAATGCATTTTTCAATAACAAGCTGGAAAAGGGTTGGAGCGCACACATATCCCAAAACTCTTGCGGCACCGCCAACAGCCGCCATTAAAATTTCATTGTCTTCACATTTATCATTTACCAGAATATAACCTAGACGTTCTCCCGGTAAGGATAATGATTTGGACCATGAGTAGCAAATAATTGTATTGTCATAATAATTTGGAACAAAGGGCACAGGCTCATCAGTAAATACCAGCTCCCTGTATGGTTCGTCGGAAACCAAATAAATAGCATGGCCTAATTCATCCTGCATTTTATTCAGATAATCAGTTAAGTCTTTTATTTCATCTTCTGTGTAAATAACACCTGACGGATTATTAGGTGAATTTATCAAAATAGCCTTAGTGTTTTTATTTACAGCTTTTTTAATTCCTTCCAAATTAAGTTTCATATCATTGCGACTTGGAACCAAATTCATTTTTGCTCCTTGTCCTTCAACAAATACCTTATATTCAGGAAAATATGGTGCCAACACTATTATTTCGTCATCCGGGGCAGCTGTCAAAGCTTTAAAAACTATATTTAATGAAGCTGCTGCTCCGCAAGTAATAAATAAATCATTCATTGAATATGATTTATCGAATCTTTTATTTAAATTATCGGCAATTGCCTTTCTGAATGACGCATGTCCTTGTGATGTTGAGTATCCGTGGTATGTCATGGGGTTCTTGTTTTTAACTATATCGATAATAGTGTTCTGTACTTCATTTGGAGCCGGTACACTTGGATTTCCAAGGCTAAAATCCAAAACATTTTCTGCTCCGATTACTTCCGCTCTTTGCAATCCGTAAGCAAACAGTTCTCTGATAACAGATCTTTGTGTGCCCAATTTAATCATATCACTAGAAATCATCTTTTTTCCTCCAATAATTTATAATTTTCACCTACACTTCCCATATTAATATATTTACTGATAAATGTAAATAGTACAAAGCCAAATATTGCAGGTGCAATCCATCCGGATCCGTCCTGAGCTAAAGGAAGAACACTTACAATTTTACCTAAGCCCACTATGCTTTTCCTTTCTATTCTGTATATTCCCAAGGTGTCTCTTCATTTCTTAAAACTCTTAAGGCTCCCAATGCCAAGGATTCCATTTCATTTTCACCGGCCATTATTTCAACAGGAGCTATAAATTCTACTCTATCTTTGATCCAGCCGGTAATCATTTTAGAATAAGCAATGCCTCCTGTCAATATAATTGCATCAACTTTGCCTTTTACCACAGTAGAAAGTTCACCGATCCCCTTAGCTATCTGATAAGCCATCGCTTCGTATACCAATCTTGCTTCATTGTTTCCATCTTCAATCATCTTTTCAACTTCTCTGGCGTCGACTGTTCCAAGATAACCTTTTAATCCGCCCTTGCCGCTGAACATTTTCATGACTTCTTTTTTATCGTATATACCTGAAAAACAAAGATTGATAATTTCTCTCAGATGAACCCTTCCTGACCTTTCAGGCGAGAAGGGACCCTCATCATCTGAAATAATATCTGTAAGCTTGCCTTTTTCATATACGCCTAAGGATACACCGCCGCCCATATGAGCCACGATAAAATTCATTTCCTCTAATTTTTTATTATATTTTTTAGCAGCCTTAATTGCCATAGCTCTTGAATTCAATACATGAGAGGTGCTTATCCTCGGTATGGCCGGCATTCCTGAAATTCTTGAAATTTGGCTTAATTCGTCCACCTTTACAGAATCATATATAAAGGCAGGTTTCTGAATTGAGTTTGCAATTTCATATGCTATAAGAGCCCCTAAATTAGAAGCATGCTCCATGAGAGGTCTGTTTTTTAATCTGTCAACCATCAAGTTATTGACCCTATAGGCTCCTGCCTTTACGGGCGGGAGCATTCCTCCTCTTCCAACCACAGCATCCAGCATATTTATATCGTAACCGTTTTCATTCAAAAATGAAATAACAACTTCTTTTCTCATTTGAAATTGATCAACCACTTTATCAAACATTTCGATTTCTTCAACCGCATGTTCTAAAGTCTTTACTAATATTTCCTTTTCATCCTCATACAAAGCAATTTTTGTTGAAGTTGAACCGGGGTTTATTGCCAATATTTTTAAACCCATTGTATCCTCCGTAATTTTAATTATAATCAGGGACATTCCTTTTTCTTCAAATACTCTCACTACAGGTGTGTCCCCATACCTCTAAATTAAGCTCCTTCCTATTTCTAATGCTTTTAGATTTATATCAATTAACTTTTCTTTTATATTTTCCCTTATTATGTTTTCCCAGTTAATTTCTTCAAGACCCATTGCTTTAATGATTGCACCTAACAGTATAATATTCATAACCTTTTGATTTCCAAGTTTTTCTGCTTCTTCGGATGCATTTACCACCATAGTCTTTGCATAGTTTTTAAGAATTTCTACAGCATTTTTTGGATAATCTGCCTTTCCGGAAAGAATAGGAGCTGAGCCTATTTCAAAATCATTGACAACAACCTTACCCGATGTTTTCAAATAATTTAGGTATCTTAAAGCTTCCATTTTTTCAAAAGAAACTAATATATCAGCTCCACCAAGCTCAATTACAGGAGATTCCACTCTTTCCCCATATCTCACCTGTGAAGAAACTGAACCCCCTCTTTGGCTCATACCGTGTATTTCACTCATTTTTACATCAAAACCTGCTTCCATAAGACCGGTTGTCAAAAGTTTGCTGGCTAAAATTGTTCCTTGCCCGCCAACACCAACTAATAAAATATTTTTTGTCATTTATTTCACCACCTTTCCTATTGCTTTAACAGGACAAACCTGAGAACATACGCTGCAGCCTATACAAGCATTATAATCTATAAATGATTTTTTGTTTTCCTTATCAAAAGATATAGCAGGGCAGCCTGTTCTTATACAAGCCTTGCATCCTATGCATATTTCTTGATCAACTGCAAACTTGTCGGTAAAGGCACCCTTGAATTCTTCCTTGTCTTCAGGAGAGAACTTTTTTAACGCACAGGGCCATCTGGTAATTATAACTGAGGGCTCATCCAAGCTTAAGGCCCAATCAAGAGCATTTTTTACTGCAGTTAAATCATTGGGATTGATAATGACAACATTTTTGAATCCCAAAGCTCTTACTATTGCCTCAATATTTAATTCCTCGGTTTTTTCACCTTGCAATGTATAACCGGAGCCCGGGTTTTCCTGATGACCCGTCATGCCTGTTATACGATTGTCCAAGATAACATTTACCGTATTTGATTTATTGTAGGCAACATTAATAAGTGAGTTGATTCCTGTATGGAAGAATGTTGAATCGCCAAGAACTGAAACTACCCTCATTTTGTTGTCGCTTACCATATCAAATACTTTTTGAGCACCGTGTCCAACGCTGATACTTGCACCCATACAAATATTTTGGTCCATTGCATTATATGGCTCTGCAAAGGCTAATGAATAACATCCAATATCACCTGATACCATAACATTCTTTCTTTTGCCCAACTGATTGAAAAATCCTCTGTGAGGGCAACCTGCACAAAGTACCGGTGGCCTTGGAACCACTTCTTTTTCATCGTAATTAAAGGTAGGTAATATTTCACCCTTCATAGATTGTCTTATTACTTCAGGAAGCATTTCCCCGTATGGAGGAAAAAGGTCTTTTCCAAAACAATTAAATCCTAAAACTTTTACTTGTTCTTCTATATATGGATCGTTTTCTTCTATAACATAAACTTTTTCAACTTTAGAACAGAATTCCTTAATTTTTTCAGTTGGAAGGGGCTGAGAAAAACCTATTTTTAAATATGATACTGAGTCTCCAAAAACTTCTTTAGCATAGCTGTAACATACTCCTGATGAAATAACCCCTACCTTTGTATCATTCCATTCAATGAAGTTCAATTCTGTGCTGTTTGAAAATTCAAGTAATTTCTTCTGTCTTTCTTCAACCTTAACTCTTAATTTCCTTGCAACTGCAGGAACAACTACAAATTTATTGATATCCTTTTTATAAGGTATAATTTCTCTTTCTTCTCTGTCATTGCATTCAACAATACCTTTTGAATGACATACCCTTGTAGTCATGCGAAGAAGTACCGGTGCATCATATTTTTCACTTAATTCAAAAGCTAATTTAGTGAACTCCTTTGATTCTTGAGCGTCAGATGGTTCCAACATGGGAATCTTCGCAGCCTTTGCATAATTTCGGTTATCCTGTTCATTTTGTGATGAATGCTGCCCCGGTTCGTCCGCTGAAACCAATACTAAACCGCCGTATACACCTGTATATGCAAATGTAAACAAAGGATCTGCAGCAACGTTAACTCCAACATGCTTCATGGCAGCTAAGGCTCTTGCTCCCGCCATAGAAGCACCGATTGCTGCTTCTAATGCTACTTTTTCGTTATTGGCCCATTCCGCTAAAATATTGTCCTTGTATAAAGCTGTATTTTCTAAAATTTCAGTACTTGGAGTACCAGGATATGCAGATGCGTATCTTACACCTGCCTCATAGGCCCCTCTGGCAATAGCTTCATTACCTGTCATTAATTTTTTCATCTTTTCCTCCTTATGAATATGAACTGCCTAATCCCATGAAAATTTTGGCACTTCTGCTTAAACATAAAACTATTTATAAATTATACAAGCAATAACTGTGCCAAAACTTTTAAATAATTAAAACCATAAATTCATTGATAAAACACAATAAAAACTGTGACGAAATTTTCTTCAGTCACAGTCTCTAAAATTATTTGTTTATTAAACTAAACAATGTTTTATTTTTAAGACAAATCTTTCAGTTTTGTTTTTTGCCACAAGGTCGCTCTGCTGATACCTAAGACCTTTGCAATATCATTTTTGCCCATACCTTGTTTTTCAAGCATATCAATTACCTTCTGCTCTACATAATTATTAATTTCTTTCAAATTAAGTGAAAAATCAAAAGATTCTATATGTTCACCATCTTTTTCTTTAAATTGTCCTTTTATATTATTCTTATCTAAAATTTTGAATTCTTCTAAATTTAACTCTCCTAACAACACATAGCTTTCTGCAACATTTTTTAGTTCTCTTACATTGCCCGGCCATGAATAGTTTATAAGCTGATCCTCTAAATCACTATTTAAAGTTAGGTGGTCATTTCTTGTAAAAACACATAAAAAATTTTTAAACAAAGGAATGATATCATCTTTTCTATTTCTGAGAGGAGGTATAGTTAAGGATAAAGTACTTAACCTATAAAATAAATCTTTTCTAAAACTTCCTTCAATTATTTTATCCTTCAAATTTTCATTTGCCGCTGCTAATACCCTTACATCCAAGGGTATTACATAATCAGAACCAATACGCATCACTTCTTTTTCTTCCAAGACCCTTAATAGCTTTGTTTGAAGATTTAAAGAAATAGAATTTATTTCATCTAAAAATATAGTTCCTCCGTGAGCCAGCTCAAAAAGTCCCGGCTTACCTCCCTTTCTGGCACCTGTAAAAGAACCCTCCTCATAACCGAACAATTCACTCTCTAAAAGACTTTCTGTAAGTGCCGCACAGTTTACAGCTACAAAAGGAGCCCCTTTTCGTTTGCTGATATTATGGATACTTTGAGATATTAGTTCTTTTCCTGTACCGCTTTCACCGTATATAATTACACTGCTGTCTGACTTTCCAATTTTAACAGCCTTATCCAAAGTATTTTTCATACTTGAATTTTGTGTTAAAATATCGCTAAAATTGTACTTGGCTGTAAGTCCTTTTTTATTCATTTCAAATCTTACTTTCTTTTCGAGCCCCTGAAGTTGAGTAATATCCTGAAATGTGCACAATACACCTTCAATTTGTCCATCAACCGCTATGGGGCTTATATTGGCAGTAGCAGTAACATCTTTCATACGGATTATTTCATCTTTGATCCTTTGATTTTTATCCAATGTATCAAATATAAAGCTTAATTCAGGAAAATATTTCATAAGTCTTTTGTTTATTATATCAGCTTTATTCTTTTTAAAAAGCTTCTCTGCTCTTTCGTTAAAAAATATAATATTGCCCTCTTTATTAACGGCTACAACCGCATCATGAACATGGTCCAACACATTTCTTAAAATACTGTTATTAAATCTTTGCTCATATATATTATCAACAAGCTGCCAAGCTCTTGAAACTGTTGAACGAATAGTTTCTTCCCCTGAAATTATATTCACATAATCCATGTCAAAGCTTTTTGCGTATGAGCAGGGAAACCCTCCTCCGATTATAACAACTTGGTCATAAACTTCTTTGTATTTAGAAACTACTCCTTCTATTTCTTGGGCATCATTATATATCTCAACTTCTAATTCTGAAGGAATAAGCTCTTTCCATTCAGAGTAGCTAAATTCATCATAAATCGATAAAATTAGCACTAACTTTTTTTTAAACCTTCCGGCAACCATTAGTGCATACAAAATATCCTGAGTGTAAATTTTTAAATTTATTACAGGTACATTAACCTTTCCTAATGTGTAATGGTAGCCTCCGCTTCTTGCAATTATTGCCTTTGCTCCTTTTCTTTCAAGCTCTGCACCTTGTTCATTTATACGTTCCGGGTCAAGAATATCTATAATTATATTTCCGTTTTTAATATCTTCAGCATAAAAGCTTTCTATTGTTTCTTTAAGCTCGTAACTGTTTGCAATAATTCCAATCTTTCTGTCCAATAAAAACCTCCATCTTTTCCCTACATAAATATGTCATTCAAATTAATTTCTAAATCTGAAAAAACATTAGATTTTAAACTCTCATTCTTTTCATAGGTTATCATAGTTTTATTAACATAGTCGTTAACAATAACAGTCTGAGATTTCGGGTCAACCAGCCAATATTCCTTTACACCGGCATTCATGTATTTACCTGATTTGATATTGAAATCATTAAACATTGTTGAAGGACTTAATATTTCAACA
The DNA here is from genome assembly GCA_964617605.1 of uncultured Clostridia bacterium. Classification (GTDB taxonomy): domain Bacteria; phylum Bacillota; class Clostridia; order Tissierellales; family Sedimentibacteraceae; genus Sedimentibacter. The sequence goes on from CAZTXR010000026.1 coordinate 8,338, forward strand.
ACAATATCAGGAGCACCTTCATATTTCTGTTCGGTTAATTTAGAAAAATCACAAATAATTGAAATATCGGGAACCAATATATCATTATTTAACTTAACTTCTATTTCTGAAAATGATTTGCATGTTTTATACTTTAAATATTGATACAGTTCGCCGTTTAAGTTAGTCAAAATTTTCTGATGTTCAATACTTGGTCTTGACATCATTACAATTCCATCAATAAGCTCGTAAATTACACCTTCTAAAGTTTTAATATTCTCAAATTCATTAATGGTTATTGGCCCTTTAGCAAATTCCTGCATATTATCATCACCTCTAATACTATTAAGTTAATTTTAACAAATAATAGCAATTAATCAACTGTTTTGTTAAAATGTAATGATAAAAATATGAATACAGCCCCGGTTATGAATAATGATATGTACATTAGCATTTGAAAGGGCCCTCCTCCAAAACTCTTAAACGGAAAGGGACCGTTAATTATCCATATATATCTTTCATAATCACCATGTATAAACCAATACATAAATATGGGACTAAGTGAAACTTCAATACCTGCGATCAAAAATACATTTGATAAAATAGACTTAGTTTTTTTCATAATAATCTACCTTTTAATTAAGTATTGTTATAAGGGAGCCATTAAAATATTATAGCTATTAATTCAATACTTTAAGAAGAAAATTCCTTATTTATTATTTTTTATATTATTACCTAATGATATATCCCATAAATCCTTGCTATTCTCAAGTAAATTTTTATTTTTTTCAATAACTAAATTGTAGCTTTGCCAGTTATTTTCCTTGTATTTGTAACTTTCACTGATACTTTTAAGGTAATTGATTGTTTTAATTTTTGTTACAAACTTAACATTACTGTCAGTCAGGCGCATTATTTGCGGCAGTGCATCCGGCGACAAGGTCATTAAGTAATCTATATCAATATCTTCTGCTTGCCCGCTTAAATACATATCTATATTTCTTCTTGCAATTATTTCATCAATCTTTACAAGATTCAAAGTTAAGTAAAACGTAAGTCCAATGGCAGCATATACAGCTAATATATTGAAATTATGTTTTATAATATAAGCTAAGGTTGCAATTAGGCCTAAAGCTTCAAATGCCAAAAATATATATACAAGAACTCTTAATCTTGTGAAGCCGTAAGCACTGTCGTAAAGTGACATTCTGTAATGAGAGGATATTAACAATATTCCTGTTATCACACAAAGATAAATAAGCATAAGCTTAGTAAATATAGCCCATTTATTTTTCTGTTCATATATTTTGTCTCTTAATAAATATGTAGTCAGCAATATTAATGCTATATTTAGTAGGCTTAAAAATACAAGTTCAAAGAATCCCCTTCTTGCGTATTCCGAATAGTTTAAACCATTTGGAAGAATTCCTCCTGAAAACAAATATTTAAACTGTATTGCTATAAAAATTGTATAAACAAATAATATTGATAGAAAAAATATATTTAAAACAATTATATCCCCTTTAAGACCTTTTGGACTATCATTATCTGTCACCATATTTACCAATGATTCCTTTATATGTGCAGAATATAAATGACCAAACAGGTACAATCCTATAAAGGTCCCTACTATTATTTTATAAACATTAATAAAATCAAAAAGTTTTTTAAACCAATTATTAAATACAATAAAGTTGTTGTAAAAAACTAAGTCTGCTGAAGATAGCATCATTACAAGAAACATAACAGCTGGTATGGATATTAAAATACCTATTAATATTCTTTTAGCAAGAATGCTCTTTTCTTTATTATGGGATCTTTCTTTTATCCATTTATAAGGAACAATAAAATTAACGATGGGCTCAAAAATATTTACAATAATTTTTATAAGGCCTATTATATTTAATTTTAAGAACTTCAATTTATTTCCTAACAATAAAAACATAAGGCTGTATAGAAATATTATTACCAAAAAGTTTGTCGAAATATAGCTTGCACTGATGAAATTGTTCAGGGATATGATAAATATGGGAACCATCATCAGCAAGCCTTTAGCATTAACTTCTTCATTATTTTGTGTAGTAAAAAATAAAACAACAAATTGAATTATGAAGAATACCGGTACACTTATTCCTAATCCATTGCTCAATATTAAATATATAAAAGCTACAGCAGAAATAATTCCGTAAAGTGAAATTTTTGTTTTTATTTTACTGTCCATCTTGATTCTCCGCATATTCGATAATATCTCCGGGTTGACAATTAAGGGCCTTGCAGATTTCTTCCAAGGTCGAAAACCTGATAGCCTTTGCCTTATTGTTTTTTAATATGGACAGGTTAGCCGGTGTTATATTAATTTTTTCAGCCAATTCCATAAGACCGATTTTCCTTTTTGCCATCATAACATCAAGCTGTATAATTATAGCCATAATACACCTCCTAAACCGTTAAATCATTTTCATCTTTGTAATAAATAGATTGCTTAAACAAATCCTTTAGTGTTAAGCACAAAAGACATCCCACAATAAATATAGCCACTATAATAATTGTTGAAATTGTAGGCATTACAATCATCTTTACAAGAAATATCAATGATATAAGCAAACATGCAAGAGCAATTTTTCTAAGACAAGAAACATTGGCATAAATAAAGGGATTTCCGTTCATCAATGTTCTAAATATTACCCTAAGCTGCCACAAAATATAAATACAAGAAATACCTGAAGCTAAAAATATTGCTTTAACAAATAAAGCATCTTTCCCCGCTATACCAAAATATCGAAAGAGCCATGGGGATGAAAATGGAATCAATATACAGCATAATATTGCTGCATAAAACAAAACATCAACACAAATTTTAGTCATATAATGAACAAAACTTTTCTGATACATAAATTCCTCCAAAGAATATTATTGTAATTTAATTATAACAGTATTTTTATGTATGTCAACAATATTTTATTGATAAACGATAACTTTTTATTGTAATTCTGTACAAAAAAATAAAGGCACTACTAAATAATGCCTTTATCATCACTATGAATAACCCCCGCTTGTGACATTCTGAACGCAGTGAAGAATCTAATCTTTAAGTATTATAACTGACAATAATTATGAATCAAAAAGAACCTTCACTGATTGTAAGCTGTTCACTTCTCTTAAGAATTTTTCTGATAAATGTTTTTCTATGTATTTCAGTTGGACCGTATTCAAGCAAAGCTTCTATATGTTCTTTTGTACCATAACCTTTATTTTTATCAAATTTGTATTCAGGATATACTTTATTTAATTCATCCATTTGTCTATCTCGGGTTACCTTTGCAATTATTGATGCTGCCGCAATTCCGTGGCAATTTGCATCTCCGTGAATTATGTTTGATTGTGGTATGGATATATTAAGTTTTTCAGCATCTGTTATTACATAATCCGGAACTAACTTGTTTCCATCTTTGTCTCTTAAATTTTCAATAGCTTGTACCATTGCAATCTTTGTCGCATTTTTTATATTTACTTCATCAACCTTTTTACAGTCTAACTCACCTATTCCAAATGCCAAGCATGAATTAATAATAATATCAAATAATTCTTCTCTCTTTTTTGCTGTAAGCTTTTTGGAATCATTTACTCCATCTATTAATAAACCTTTGGGCATTATAATTGCACAAGTTACAACGCTACCTGCCAAGCATCCTCTGCCTACTTCATCAATACATGCTATATAATTATAACCCTTGTCCCAAAGTTGTTGTTCAATTTTAAGCATAATAGTATTTCTCCTTATAATGGGCCGCTCATACCTTTTCTGAATGATGACCCTTTGATGCAGATGTTGCTAATAAGAACCGTCCCCCTCTGGATAAGAACAGTCCCTACTGGATGGGTTTTTCTAATGTTATATTACCTAATTTACCGGCTCTAAAGTCGTTGAATAATAGATTTGCAACTCTTAAATAATCAATGTCTGTTTTATTTATTAAAAAGCCTTTTTTATAAGCTATATTGTCCAAAATATCTAATGTTTTTTCTCCTGCTTCTATATCGTATCTTTCAAGTATGGCATTTTCTTTCCCTATTTGCTGCATTCTTTCAACAAATTTTAGTGCAATTTCTTCCAACACCAATACTTGGTCTTTTATGGCACCTGTAAATGCTAAGTTTAAAGCACTTTTTTCATCATCAAATTTAGGCCACAAAATACCTGGTGTATCTAAAAGGTCAATGTTTCCTGCCAAGTGTATCCACTGTTTACCCTTTGTAACACCCGGCATATTTCCTGTCTTTGTACTTTTCTTTTTAGCCAATGAATTTATAAGTGTTGATTTGCCCACATTAGGTATTCCAACAATCATTGCTTTAATTGTTTTATTTAGCAAGCCTCTTTTTTTGTATCTTTCAACTATTTCTTTTGTTGCTTCTTCGATTGCATTGTTCAGCTTCCTTAGCTCCTTATTATTCGTGGAATTATAAAGGACAACTGACCAGCCCTTACTCTTAAAGTAATCTTCCCATAATTTATTGATGTTTGGGTCTGATAAGTCGTATTTATTTAATACAATAAGCCTTTTTTTATCTCTAAACAATTGGTCAAAATCAGGATTTTTGCTGCTATAAGGAATTCTTGCATCAACTACTTCAATTATTAAATTTACTAATTTAATATTTTCCTGAAGCAAATCCTTTGTTTTTTTCATATGCCCCGGATACCAGTTAATATTCATAATATACCTCTTACTTTTAAAAGGAGACATACCTTTAAGTATAAGATTTATATGGCTTATATTCTTAAAGGAATGCCCCCTCAATTATTCTTAGTATTTTCTTAATTCTTTAACTTTAGTTGCTTTTCCTGT
>CAZTXR010000027.1:0-13108 GCA_964617605.1 uncultured Clostridia bacterium
TGTTCATGGTCGGGGATGTAAAACAAAGTATTTACAGATTCAGGCTTGCAGACCCCAGCATATTTAATTCTAAATATTCATCCTATACAAGAGACAGCGAAGAATTAAGCGAGGACATAATTGACAGAACAATTGATTTAAATAAAAACTTCAGAAGCAGAGATGAAATTTTAAGGGCAACAAATTTTGTCTTTAAAAATATTATGACCAAAGAATTAGGAGAGGTTGAATATGATGAGAAGGCAGCATTATATACTGGAAGCGAGTTCTCTGTCAGCAGAGCCGTGGAGCTTCATATAATCGACAAAAACGCTGCTGCAGATGATGAAGCAGATGATGATGATGCAAGCAAGAGCGAAGGTGATGAGAATGATGATGCGGAAAATGAAATTAAATCTATGGAAACTGCTGAGTTGGAAGCATTATTTGCTGCTAAAAGAGTAAAGGAATTAATGAAAGAAGAAATATGCATTGCGGGAAAGGCAGAAAAGGGTGAAAAGAAAACCAAGAAAACTGACTATAAGGATATTGTAATCCTTTTAAGATCTGTTGCAAATTGGGCAGGAATATTTGAAGAAAGATTCAATAAAGAAGATATTCCCTTTTATTTTGATGGCGGAAAGGGATATTATGAAGCCTTGGAGGTGAAAATTCTTGTTAATTTATTAAAAATAATTGATAACATAAAACAGGATATTCCTCTTTTAAGCGTTATGCGCTCTCCCATAGGAAACTTTACCACTGAGGAATTATTGGAAATAAGACTTAAATACCCTAAAGAAAAACATTTTATAGGTGCACTTAACAAATATCTATTATTTGCCGGTGAGAGTGAAGAGAAGTACAATGAGAGTCATGAAGAAGTACCGGATGGTAATTTTTCCAAAGAATTTTTTTATAAGTTAAAAAGCTTTATGGAAAATATATACGATTGGACTTATAGAAGCAGATATTCTCATTTAAATGATTTGATATGGGATATATTGATGGAAAGCAATTATTATAATTTTGCGGGCGCCCTTCCAAACGGCAAAATGAGGCAGGCAAATTTAAGGATGTTGGCTGATTTAGCCTATGATTTTGAAAAAACATCAATGAAAGGTTTATTAAAATTTTTAAGATATATTGACAAAATTGAAAAGGGCTCAGATGACAGGGGTCAAGCAAAAACCTTGGGGGAAAATGACAATGTGGTAAGGCTTATGTCCATTCATAAATCTAAAGGTTTGGAGTTTCCTGTAGTAATTTTGTGCGGACTTAACAAACAGTTTAATTTGCAGGATACAAGAAATAAAATATTGCTGCACAAGGATTATGGCATTGCTCCGAAATTTATAAATATTGATGAAAGGACAGAAAAAGAAACATTGGCAAGGACTGCCATGAAGTTAAAAATAAAAAAAGAGAATATATCTGAGGAAATGCGAGTTCTTTATGTGGCTATGACCAGGGCCATTGACAGGCTGATTATGGCGGGAACTGTAAGTAAAATGGAGCAAAAGGCAAGAAATTGGAGAAGAGGACATTCTAAATATTTTGTTTATAAGGGTCTTTCATATATGGATTGGATTTGCAGCTGCCTATTTGATAAAGTGAATTCTGATGACTTTAAAAAAATAATGTCAAAGGGACAGTGGGATAAGTGGAAATTAAATATGATTACACGGTCAGACTTAAGTTTAAGCACAAATGAAGAACTAAGTTTTTGGGAAAGTAAAATTACAATGCTTAATGAGTTTAAGACTGTAAAAAATAGTCCGTATTATGAAGAAATAGGCAGGCGTTTAGACTTTAATTACCCATACATGTCCTCCGTAAGTATGCCAACAAAACTTTCGGTAACAGAACTTAAGAATTTAAAGGATAAAGAATTTACAAGATTAAGATATAAAATTCCTGCATTAATAGATATGTTTGAATATAATGAAGATAGGGATAAATTTATTTTGGATAAAGATATTACAGGTGCTGAAATAGGTACCTTGCTTCATTTTGTGATGGAACACTTGGATTTAAAGGGGAATTTAAATAAAGAAGGCATAATTAATACCATATATAATATGGAAAACAAAAAACTTTTAACAGCATCGGAGGCAAAAATAGCGATAAACACCTATGCTGAAAAAATTCAAGGGTTTTTCCAAAGCAATATTGGCAAAAGAATTTTATGTTCAGCGGAAGTTTACAGGGAAGCCCCATTTGTATTAAGAAAAAATGCCAGGGACGTGCTAAGTGACCTGAATGAGGAGGATTTAATACTTGTGCAGGGAATAATTGACTGCTATTTTATTGAGAACAATGAAGTTGTGCTTGTTGATTATAAAACTGACAAAATTGATGAATCAAAAGATATTGCCCTTCAAATTGACCGGCTTAAAAATGAATACCGGGATCAGCTAAACCTATACAAAGAAGCGGTAGAAAAAATAAGCGGCAAAAGAGTAAAAGAATGCTGCTTATACTTGTTCTCAGCAGGGAAAGAAGTGGTTTTGTAGCTGTGTTTAATCAACTTATCCATAGGCTGCTGCCATAGCTGCATCAAATTTAAGAAAAATATGATGAGGTTTTATTTAGGTTAATTCATGGGTTTGAATTTTAATAATAGCATTGTACCATGCATATTTAAATAAATAATACAGAAACTTATTATATGATTATTGACTGATTATATCAGTTAATAAAATAATATAAAAAGCAGGTATTAATTTATGAGAGAAGTAGTTATTGTTAGTGCATGCCGTACTCCTATCGGCTCCTTCGGGGGGACACTTAAGGATACAAATGTCGTAGAGTTAGGCAGGATAGTTATTGAAGAAGTGCTGAAGCGCGCTAATGTCAGTCCCGATATTGTCGATGAGGTTATTTGCGGCTGCGTGCTTCAAACTGCCCAAGGGCAAAATGTTACAAGGCAGGCCTTGCTGAAAGCCAAATTACCGGTGACTGTGCCGGGTATGACTATTAATAAGGTTTGCGGTTCCGGTTTAAGAGTTGTTGCTTTAGCTGCCCAAATTATTAAGGCAGGAGATGCTGATTGTATAGTGGCAGGCGGCATGGAAAATATGAGCAATGCTCCATATGCTCTTACTAAGGCACGTTACGGATATCGTATGGGGGATGGCACGATAATTGATACTATGGTTAATGATGGTCTTTGTGAAGTTTCCGAAAACATACATATGGGAATTACTGCAGAAAATATTAACGATAAGTATAAAATTACAAGAGAAGAACAAGATGATTTTGCCTTCCAAAGCCAAGAACGTGCTGCGGCAGCAATAGCAGGTGGAAAATTTAAAGATGAAATAGTTCCTCTTGTCATTAAAAACAGAAAGGGAGATACTATATTTGATACTGACGAATTTCCCCGCCAAACTACCCGAGAGCTTATTGCCAAGATGAAACCTGCCTTTAAAAAGGAAGGGATGGTAACCGCAGGCAATGCTTCCGGCATTAATGACGGTGCATCGGCAGTTTTGGTTATGTCTAAAGAAAAGGCTGATGAATTGGGATTAAAAGCAATGGCTAAAATAATCAGCTATGCATCTGCAGGAGTCGAGCCTCTCATTATGGGCATAGGACCTGTTTCCTCTACCCAAATTGCTTTGTCGAAAGCAAATTTGCAGGTTTCAGACCTTGATTTAATAGAAGCTAATGAAGCCTTTGCCGCTCAATCGATTGCTGTAGCCCGTGACTTAGGATGGGTAGATATGGAAAAGGTTAATGTAAACGGTGGGGCAATTGCATTAGGTCACCCCATAGGTGCTTCAGGAAACAGAATTTTAGTAAGCTTATTGCATGAAATGAAAAAACGCAGTTCTAGATATGGATTGGCCACCCTTTGCATAGGAGGCGGAATGGGTACTTCATTAATTGTAGAAAATTTAAAATAAAGATATCCGGGGACGGAGACAACTTGATACGTCCCCACTGTCCCGGTTTTATGACGTTGTAATTGACGAATTTACTATTTTGTGCTAAAATAATTCTACAAAGAGCTTACAATGGAGGTAGTGATGGATCATCTTGAAATGATGAAGTATGTTGACCACACTTTACTAAAGGCATTTGCAACATGGGAAGAGATAGGTATTTTGTGTGAAGAGGCAATTGAGTATCAGACAGCATCAGTATGCATTCCGCCTGCTTATGTAAAAAGAGTTTATGATACCTATGGCAATAAAATAAATATTTGTACTGTTCTTGGTTTTCCTTTAGGTTATTCAACTACCGAAACCAAGACAGCAGAATGTGTACAGGCATTAAAAGATGGCGCAAATGAAATTGATATGGTTATTAATATTTGTGATGTAAAAAATAAGCATTATGATAAAGTAGAGAATGAAATTAAAGCAATTAAAAAAACTGTTGGGGAACATATTCTAAAAGTTATTATCGAAACATGTTACTTGACGGAAGAAGAAAAAATAGAAATGTGCCATGCAGTGACTAATGCAGGGGCTGACTATATTAAGACATCCACGGGCTTTGGCACAGGCGGTGCAACTATGGATGATATATTATTATTTAAAAAACATATAGGGCCAAATGTTAAAATTAAAGCTTCCGGGGGAGTAAAAACACTACATGACATGGAGGCTTTTATTGACTCAGGATGTTCAAGAATTGGGACCAGTTCCGCTGTTAAATTGATAAATAACGCATAGCGTTTATTTATATATTTTGTTAAATTATAATTAAATGGGAGGAATTAATATCATGAAATTATGGAGAAAGTCGGCCCTTGTTGCAATGGTGCTGATAATGATTTTTGCTTTTTCAGCATGTGCCAAGGCGCCGGAAACACCAAAAACACCGGAGGCTCCGCAAACACCTGAAACACCAAAAACACCGGAGGCACCGGCAGCCAATACTTTTGAATTAGCCTTAATCACTGATGTCGGAACAATCGATGATAAATCTTTTAACCAAGGAGCTTGGGAAGGCGTAGAAGCTTACGCTAAAGAAAACAATATTACATATAAATATTATCAACCTGCTGAACAATCAGATACTGCTTATATTGATTCAATAGGTCTTGCAGTTAAAGCTGGTGCTAAAGTTATAGTTTGCCCGGGATTTTTGTTTGAAACTCCAATACATACAGTTCAAACACAATATCCGGATGTAAAATTCGTAATACTTGACGGTGCACCGCATGCAGGGGACTATAACATTGAAATAGCCGATAACACATATTCTATATTCTATGCTGAAGAAGAAGCCGGTTTCCTGGCAGGATACAGCATAGTTAAAGAAGGATATACCAAGTTAGGATTTATGGGTGGAATGGCTGTTCCCGCAGTTGTACGTTTTGGCTACGGATTTGTTCAGGGGGCTGAATTTGCAGCTCACGAATTAGGTCTGACAGAAGATGTCCAATTAAAATACACATATGTAGGAAACTTTTCTGCTACTCCGGAAAACCAGGCAAAAGCTTCTTCATGGTTCAATGAAGGAACAGAAGTTATTTTTGCTTGCGGGGGTGCTGTAGGAAACTCTGTCATGAAAGCAGCAGAAGCGGCAGGAACAAAAGTTATAGGAGTTGACGTTGACCAGTCAGCAGAATCAGAAACAGTTATAACTTCATCAATGAAAAACCTTTCAAAATCTGTATATGATGCTTTAAAGGCTTATTATGGAGGAACTTTCCCCGGCGGAACATCTGTTTCATTGGATGCAACAGTAGAGGGAGTTCAATTGCCGATGGCTAATTCAAGATTTGAAAAATTTACACAAGCAGATTATGATGCTGTCTATGGAAAAATAGTTGCAAAGCAAATAGAAATTATGAATGATGCCGATGTTGTGGAAGATGCAGGAAAACCTGCTGAAGATGTTACAGCAGCTGATATTCCGGTAAGTAAGGTAAAGGTAGAAGTTATTAAGTAATAATTGCAGGATAATTTTTAGTATTAGTTTTTTGGTAAGCATAAAGGGGACATTCTTTCAGACTGAACATTAAATACATTCTTTCGGTTTCAAGAAATTGTCCTCTTTTTAATTAATTATATGGCAGGTGTTTTATGGAATATATAATTGAAATGAATAATATTACCAAGATATTCGGTAATTTTAAAGCTTTGGATGATGTAACCTTTAAAGTTAAAAAGGGAGAAGTGCATGCATTGTTAGGAGAAAACGGTGCCGGCAAATCCACCTTGATGAGCGTCTTGTTTGGTTTGTACCAAGCTGAAAAAGGCAATATAATTATAAACGGCAAGACAGAAAAAATAAATAATCCTAATGATGCTAACAATCTAAAAATCGGTATGGTTCACCAGCATTTTAAATTAGTGCATAATTTTACGGTTCTTGAGAGCATTATCTTAGGAAGAGAAACTGTGAATATGGGTGTTTTAAAAAAAGATGATGTGAGAAAAAAAGTAATAGACTTAAGCAATCGTTATAAGTTAAAAATAAACCCTGACTCTTACATTTCAGACATTACTGTCGGAATGCAGCAAAGGGTTGAAATATTAAAGATGCTCTATTCAAACAGCGATATTTTAATTTTTGATGAACCTACAGCTGTATTAACACCTCAAGAAATAGAAGAGCTGATGAAAGTAATGAAAGATTTAGTTAAAGAAGGAAAATCAATTGTTTTCATTTCCCACAAATTAAATGAAATAAAAGAAGTAGCTGATAGATGTACAATACTTCGAAAGGGCAAGTATATCGGTACTGTTGATGTTAATGCCACAAGCAAGGAACAAATGTCAGAAATGATGGTGGGACGTAAAATTAATTTTAATATAGAAAAACAAACTATTGAAAGAGGGGAAGCAGTTTTAGAGGTAAAAAATCTAACCATAAAGGCTAAAAATTCAAAGAAAAATGTAGTAAATAATGTATCCTTTGAAGTGAAAAAGGGGGAAATACTTTGCATTGCAGGTATTGACGGCAATGGCCAATCAGAACTTATATACGGCATTACGGGGCTGATGCCTATAAATGAAGGGAAAATATTGTTAAACAATAAAGACATTACCAAAGAATCAATAAGAAAAAAAAGCCTGCAAAAAATGGCGCATATACCTGAGGACAGGCATAAACACGGATTGATTTTGGATTTTGACCTTAAGGAAAATTCTGTACTGCAAACTTATTTTGAACCACGCTTTCAAAAAAACGGTTTTATTAAATTTAAGGCTGTCAGAGACTACGCCAAAAAATTAATTAAACAATACGATATAAGAAGCCCGAGGGATGAGGATTCGCTTGTGAGAAATATGTCCGGCGGCAACCAACAAAAGCTTATAATAGCAAGGGAACTTGACAGAAATCCTGACATAGTTTTGGCAGTGCAGCCTACAAGGGGTCTTGATATTGGGGCAACAGAATATATCCACAAGCAATTAATAGTCCAAAGAGATAATAACAAAGCGGTTCTTATGGTATCCTTGGAGCTTGATGAGGTTATGGATGTAAGCGACAGAATTTTGGTTATTTATGAAGGTGAAATTGTGGGAGATTTAAATCCGAAAAATATTACTATTGAAGAGTTAGGTCTTTATATGGCCGGTTCAAAAAGGAGTGATAGATATGAGATTAACTAAACTCCTTAAATCAGAAGGTTTTATCAGTTTTTTATCCTCATTGATGGCAATTGCGGCAGGGCTCCTTGTGGGTTTGATAATACTTCTGATAAGCAATTCCAAGGATGCAATCCCGGCATTTTTTACAATTTTAAAGGGCGGCTTTGAAGACGGTGCCAAAGGTGTTGGCCAGGTTGTTTATTTTGCCATACCCATTATAATGACAGGTTTATCTGTTGGTTTCGCTTTTAAAACAGGCTTGTTTAATATAGGTGCTTCGGGACAATTCACTTGCGGTGCCTTTGTTGCCATATATATAGGAATTAAGTGGACCTTTGTGCCTGCGGAAATACACTGGCTTGCTGCCTTGGTGGGCGCAATGGTTGCAGGGGCTGTTTGGGGCTCGGGGCCGGGCATATTAAAGGCGTTTTTCAATGTTAATGAAGTAATTACATCCATAATGATGAATTATATTGGAATGTATTTAGTTAATATGACAATTTTAAGAACCGTATACGATTCATTGAAAAATCAAACAAAACCTGTACTAAAAAGCGCTGTTTTGCCAAAGGCGGGTTTGGATAAATTGTTTAATACCAACAATATTAATATAGGAATATTTATAGTTTTGACAGCTGTTGCCCTTATATATATAATACTTCAAAAAACCACCTTCGGATATGAATTAAAAGCTTGCGGAAGCAATAAGGAAGCAAGCAAATATGCGGGAATTAACGAAAAGAAAAGCATAATCATGTCTATGGTTATTGCGGGAGCCCTGTCAGGCTTAGGCGGGGGACTTTTATACCTGTCAGGTTCAGGCAAATACATACAGGTTTTAGATGTTTTGGCACCCGAAGGATACAACGGTATTTCAGTTGCCTTGTTAGGTATGTCCCATCCCATAGGAATATTGCTTTCAGGTTTGTTTATAGCTCATTTGCGGGTGGGCGGCTTCAATATTCAGTTATATAATTTTGTGCCGGAGATAATCGATATGATTGTGGCGGTAATTATTTATTGCGGTGCCTTTGCCTTATTGTTTAAACATATTATCAGTAATTTTATAAGAAAACCCATAGGGGAAAAAACAGCAGCCAACATCAATGAATCAATTCAAGCAAAGGCAGAAGGCCCCGGCAAAGATAAAACAAAACCGAAAAACAAGGATAAGGGCAATCGGGAGGAGGAAATTTAAATGAATACTTTATATTTTATATCACAACAAACTATGTATTTTGCAATTCCTCTTTTAATAGTTGCTTTGGGCGGTATGTTTTCCGAAAGAAGCGGTATTGTAAATATTGCCTTGGAAGGAATAATGATAGTTGGGGCATTTTTCGGCATAGGTTTTATTAATCTTTTCCAAAATTCAATGAGCGGACAAAGTCTCCTATTATTGTCAGTCCTGGTTTCTGCTTTTGCAGGGGCTATATTTTCATTGTTTCATGCATTTGCATCGATTAATTTAAAAGCCGATCAAACTATAAGCGGTACGGCACTGAATTTATTTGCACCTGCCTTTGCCGTATATACGGCAAGAATGATTCAAGGGGTGCAGCAAATTCAATTTTTGGACACCTTTTATATCAGGAAGGTTCCTTTTTTGGGGGATATTCCTGTCTTAGGTCAAATGTTTTTTAGAAATGCATATATAACTACCTACATAGGCTTTGCCATATTTTTGATTTCCTGGTTTGTTATCAACAATACCCGTTTCGGTTTAAGGCTTCGTGCCTGCGGTGAACATCCCCAGGCTGCTGATTCTGTGGGTATCAATGTTTATAAAATAAGATATGCAGGGGTCATTATATCAGGTATATTGGCAGGAATAGGCGGACTTACATTTGTGGTGCCCACAAGCACAAACTTTAATGCAACGGTTGCAGGCTATGGCTTCTTGGCGGTGGCAGTATTGATTTTCGGACAATGGAGGAGCAAGAAAATATTTGTTGCAGCATTTTTCTTTGGAATAATGAAGACCTTTGCTTCAGCCTATTCGGGAATTCCATTTTTAAAGACACTGCCTATTTCAAATGAAGTTTATAAAATGATTCCCTATATAGCAACCCTTATAGTTTTAACCTTCTCTTCAAAGAATTCACAGGCGCCCAGGGCAGAAGGAATACCCTATGACAAGGGAAGCAGATAAAATAACAAAAAGCTCTAAACGCTATAAAATTATAGCGTTTTTTGAATTGTCAAGTATTGACTAATTTGTTATAATATATTTATATAGGTGTTTGAAAGGAGTCAATATGTTTGCTGATGATAAAATTTGGATAGGGAAAAGTGACAAAAGAGTATATTTAGAGCCTAAAATGGCCAACAGACATGGATTGGTGTCAGGTGCAACAGGCACGGGAAAAACTATTACATTAAAAGTTTTGGCAGAATCTTTCAGCGATTTGGGGGTTCCTGTTTTTATTGCTGATATTAAGGGAGACCTGGCAAGTATTGCGATTCAGGGAAGCGATAATGCAAACATGCAGGAGAGAATAAATCGTTTTGGAATAGAGAATTTTACCTACAAGGGATTCCCCGTTCAATTTTGGGACTTGTATGGAGAAGGAGGAATCCCTGTTCGAACTACTGTTTCTGAAATGGGGCCTCTCATGATGGCAAGAATTCTTGATTTAAATGAAACACAGACCGGAGTTTTAAATATTGTATTTAAAGTGGCTGATAAGATGGGTTTGCTGCTTTTGGATTTTAAAGATTTAAAAGCAATGGTTCAATATGTGGGTGAAAACTCAAAAGAATTTACCCTAAGCTATGGAAATGTATCAGCGCAAAGCATAGGGGCCATTTTAAGAAGCATGATGACCTTGGAAGACCAGGGGGGAGAATTTTTCTTCGGGGAGCCTGAATTGCAAATTAGCGACTGGATCAAAACATCTTCCGACGGAAGGGGATATATAAATGTTTTGCACTGCGCAAAATTATTTTTAAATCCCTTGTTGTATTCTACATTCTTATTGTGGATGCTTTCTGAATTATTCGAGAATCTTCCGGAAGAAGGAGATTTGGAAAAACCCAAAATGGTATTTTTCTTTGATGAAGCACATTTATTATTTAGGGATGCACCAAAAGCCTTGCTTGAAAAAATAGAATTGGTTGTTCGCTTAATTCGCTCAAAGGGGGTAGGGGTGTATTTTGTTACTCAAAACCCCATGGATGTTCCCGGCGATATACTGTCGCAATTAGGAAACAGAATTCAGCATGCCTTGAGGGCCTATACGCCTGCTGAAAGAAAAAAGGTTGTGACCGCAGCCCAAACATTCCGTGAAAATCCTGAATTTGATACGGTTCAAGCAATAACGGAGCTTGGGACGGGAGAAGCTTTAATATCCTGTCTTGACCAAAAGGGTATTCCTTCAGTGGTTGAGCGGGCATTTATACTTCCTCCTCAGAGCCAGTTTGGAACAATAGATGATATGCTTAGAAATCAAATAACTGTCAGTTCTCCTGTCTATAGAAAATATTATAAAGAAATTGACAGAGAATCTGCTTATGAAATGATCAAAGAAAAGTACGAGCAGAAATCACAGGAAAAACTTCTTCAAATTGAAAGGCAGGAAGAGGAAAAAAGGCTTCAATCAGAGGCTAAAGAAGAAGAAAAAAGACTGCAATTGCAGGCTAAGGAAGAAGAAAAAAGACTTAAGGAACAAGCTAAAGAAAGAGAAAGACAAGAAAAAGAATTGCAGGCCGCAAAGAAAAAGGCAAGCAGCAAATTAACCCCCGTTGATAGGGTTACTAATTCTGCCATGAGCGCAATAGGCAGAGAAGTGGGACGTTCACTTATAAGGGGAGTCTTGGGCTCTTTAAAAAAATAATGTATGATAAAAATAAGGGTTTTAAATATGAGGAAATTGCAAAAAGATATTTGCTCAAGAACAATTATACAATATTAGAAGAAAACTTTATCTGTAAGTTTGGTGAAATAGATATTATTGCAATGAAAGATGGCAGACTGCACTTTATTGAGGTGAAAGGGCGCCTTAATACAAACCACGGTTACCCCAGGGAAGCAGTTACCTTAGCCAAGCAAAAAAAGTTAATCGGTGCTGCAAAATATTATTTCATGCTTAAGGGCAAGGATGATTATTTTTGCCAATTTGATGTGATAGAAATAGTATTAGAAAGCAAAGAGCTTAATCATATAGAAAATGCTTTTTAACATTTTTGATCGCCTTGAAAATTTAACATATGACAAGGGGATGACAAGGGGACGGGGTTGCAGTCAACTCCAGATGACAAGGGGACGGGGTTGCAGTCAACTCCAGTGTTATAAAGGCTCTCAAATTATTATTGATTTTATCAGTAATCTATGTTATCATCATGCAATAAATTAATTTAGGAGCAATAATGAACAGAGAAACAAAAGAATACACGGTTTCGTTTATAACATTGGGTTGTAAGGTAAATCAGTTTGAAACAGAGGCAATGACTGAAATTTTAGAAAAAGACGGATTTAAAATTCTTCCCAATAATGAAGTAAGTGATATATATATAATAAATACATGTGCTGTTACAAAGGAAAGCGAAAGAAAATCAAGACAATTTATCAATAAAGCAAAAAGAATAAACCCGAGTGCATTGGTTGTTGCGGTAGGGTGCAGCGTACAATTAAATTCTGAGAAAATCAGCAAGGAAACAAATGCTGATATTATTATCGGAACCAAGCATAAAGGCAATATAGGAAATTTGATAAAGGATAAGCTTAACGATATTTATCAGAATTATGAAATAGATACATTTTTGGGAAGAGAGAACTTTGAGGAATTAACAATAAGCACTGTCCATGATAAAACTCGTGCTAATATAAAAATTCAAGACGGCTGCAGCCAGTTTTGTTCATACTGCATTATACCTTATGTAAGGGGACCTATAAGGAGCAGGAATCATGACGATATTGTCAATGAAGTCAAAAAGATTGCTTATAAGGGTTATAAGGAAATTGTTTTAAATGGTATTCATATATCTTCTTACGGCAAGGATTTGGGAGAAAAAGATTCACTTATAAAATTAATTGAAGATATTGATAATATTGATGGAATCCAAAGAATAAGGCTTGGTTCCTTAGAGCCTAACCTCATAAATGATGAATTTATGAAAAGATATTCAAGTTTAAAGAAAACCTGTGATCATTTTCATTTGTCTTTGCAAAGCGGAAGTGATAGTGTTTTAAGAAGGATGAACAGAAGGTATACTTGTGCCGAATATAAGAAAAATGTGGAATTAATAAGAAAATATATGCCTGAAGCCGGTATTACAACAGACATAATTGTTGGTTTTCCGGGAGAGACAGTTGAAGAATTCAATGAAACAATTGAATTTGTAAAGGACATACAATTTTCGCGAATACATGTTTTTAAATATTCAAAAAGAGAAGGTACCAAGGCTGCTGAAATGACTGAACAGGTGGATGATACCGTTAAGTCCCAAAGAAGCAAGGAACTCATTGATTTAGGAGATAATATTTCTAATGAATTTATGAAAAGATTTATAGGACAAAACATTTCAGTATTGATAGAAAATGAAAAAGATGATAAATTATATGAAGGATA
>CAZTXR010000028.1:0-12792 GCA_964617605.1 uncultured Clostridia bacterium
CTATTACAAAGCTTATAGAAGAACTGTCAAAGCTTCCGGGAATAGGCAGAAAATCTGCACAGCGTCTTGCTTTTCATATATTGGACATGAAAGCTGATGATGTGGTGGAGTTGGCTAAAGCAATAGTTAATGCAAAGAAGCATACAAGATATTGCCAAACCTGCGGAAACTTAACAGAAGGGGAGCTGTGCGGCATATGCAGCAGTTTGAAAAGGGACCAATCAACCATATGCGTTGTTGAAGATGCAAGAGATATAGCAGCCATGGAAAGAACCAAGGAATACAAAGGAGTTTATCATGTTCTTCACGGAACAATTTCACCCCTTGACGGAATAGGGCCTGATGAAATAAACATTAAAAGCTTAGTTACCCGCCTGGGTGCTGATATAAAAGAAGTTATTTTAGCAACCAACCCAACCATTGAAGGCGAGGCAACTGCGGTTTACATATCACGGCTTATAAAACCAATGGGAATAAAAGTAACCCGCATAGCCCACGGTATCCCCATAGGCGGTGACATAGAATATGCCGATGAAGTGACCCTCATGAGGGCTATGGAAGGCAGACGAGAAATGTAAAGGATTTGGAAATATTTAATTTAATAAATATTATATTTAAAGAGATAATAAATATAGTTTCAAGAATAAAGGAGCTGACTTTAAATGGCTAAACAACAGAAAATTCGTGAAGCTAACGGTAATAAGAGGGATATTGTGTGCAGCAGTTTAGGAATTCATTCCTTTAACAACATGACTTCTTCTGAATATCCTGTATACGAACATTACCAAAATCAGAAGGAAGAATTAAATCATGGCAGGCTATACAATCATGACATTCTTTACTAACTGAAAAAATGTGGCACTAAGTAAAGGTGCCACATTTTTTTGCATATGTATTATATTGACGAACTTATTGAATTTAAGGAAAGTTTTTGCTACAATAAATATATCAAATGTTTAAACAAGGAGTCAATTATGGCACAGCTTTATTTCAGATACAGTACAATGGGTGCAGGCAAAAGCATAGAGGTACAAAAGGTTGCATTCAATTATGAAGAAAGGGGACAAAATCCCTTAGTATTTACTTCTTCCCTGGATAACAGATTTGCAGATTCAGGAATTGTTGCTTCAAGGATGGGACTTAGCAGAAGGGCTATAGCTGTTAGTGAAGAAATGAATATCTATGATGTTGTAAAGGAATATAATGGATTATTCGGTGTTGATGCTGTTATAATAGATGAAAGCCAATTTTTAAAAAAACATCATGTAGAAGAACTCACCGATATAGTTGATGAACTTAATATTCCTGTTATGTGCTATGGGCTGAGAGCAGATTTCAGAAATGAGTTATTTGAAGGTTCCTACTGGCTCTTGGCACTGTCAGATAAAATAGAAGAAATTAAAACTATTTGCTGGTGCGGCAAAAAAGCTTTGACTAATGCAAGAATTGTTGACGGACAAGTAGTTTATACGGGAGAACAAATCTTTATCGGTGGCAATGAAAGTTACATACCTCTATGCAGGAAGCATTACAAACAGGGCAAGGTTATGCCCTATAAGGAAAAAAGCGAAGATTTGATAATAAGATATGAGAAATTAAGAGGAGGTAACAATATTGAATTATAAAATTAACGCAGTATATTTCAGTGCGACAGGAACAACTAAAAAGCTGGTAACAAGATTAGCGGATGAATTAGCAAGAAATTTCAATGTCAAAACTATTGATTTTAAAGATTTCACATTGCCCTCCGGAAGAGAAGCTGCTCTATATTTCAATGATAATGATATAGTGATTGTGGGAGTCCCCGTATATGCAGGCAGAGTACCCAATGTATTGCTTGATTATTTGAAAAACAAGCTAAAGGCTGATGGCGCAAGGGCTCTTGCGGTAGTTCTTTACGGCAACAGGCATTATGATGATGCATTGATTGAACTTAATGATATATTAAGCGGGAACGGGTTTGATGTTATAGCAGCAGGAGCCTTTATAGGAGAGCACTCATTTTCTAAAATATTGGCAAAGGACAGGCCGGATGAAAGTGATTTGGATAAAGCAAATGATTTTGCCAAACAAATTTATTTAAAAATCAAATCAAAAAATGGACAAGAACCTTTTATAGCCGGCAACAAAGAATACAGGCCTTATTACAAACCAAAGGATAAGAACGGAAGCCCGGTTGATATTCGAAAAGTAAGTCCAAAAACCAACAGTGACTGCACTGACTGCAAACTATGTGTTTCTGTTTGCCCCATGGGATCAATCGATTATAATGATGTCGCAAAGTTGACCGGTATTTGCATCAAATGCGGTGCCTGCATAAAAATTTGTCCTGTAAATGCAAAATACTATGATGATGAAAATTATTTAAAGCATAAATATGAATTAGAAATAGAATGTGCAGAAAGAAAAGAACCGGAAGTTTTTTTGTAAGAAAAAATATTGGAGGAAATATTATGAAAAACGTATTTTTTTATGATTCAGAAATAGGCAGATTAGGTATTGCGGATGATGGCAGTGCTATAACAGATGTTTTTTTTGCAAAAGAGGAAGCAGTAAATTTCGAAGTATTTGAAACTCCATTAATTAAAGAAGCCTATGAGCAAATAAATGAATATTTAAAGGGGAAAAGAAAAACATTTGACTTGCCCATTTTTGCTTCGGGTACAGAATTTCAGCAAAAAGCGTGGAATGCCCTTAAAGATATACCCTATGGCGAAACAAGAAGCTATAAAGATATCGCCCTTGCAGTGGGCAATGAAAAAGCATGCAGAGCTGTAGGTATGGCCAATAACAGAAATCCCATTTCTATTATTATTCCCTGTCACAGGGTGATAGGAAAGAACGGTAAATTAGTTGGTTATGGCGGAGGCCTTCCTATTAAAGAATATTTGCTGAAGTTAGAAAAGGATAATTTATAGAATAAAACAAGTGTAAATATATATGGGATATTAGGTATAAAAAGGAACTTCCTGTCTATAATATTATAGATAGGAGGTATTTTCCATGAATGATATTCAAAGAAAAAAAATCAGCTTAAAAAGTATTTTTGAAAATTTTCAACTTAAAAAAAGCACTTCATCAAAGGATGAAGCATTTGAAAATATTGAAAATGCAAAAAAAGAATGGCAAGACGCAAAAAATATCTTTGAAAATGTTTCAGAGCCCGACTTAGTGGATTATGCAATTTACAAGGTTGAAGCTGCTGAACAAAAATATATTTATTTATTGAAGCAATATAAGTATAATAATTTCAGCTGACTGACAGGGACTATTAAAAGTAGGGGGACATGCCTATAAAGCTGTGTCCCCCTTCAAGTACGGCGGCATATTACACTAATTCTTGATCCAGTGATTTAAATGTTTCGGAAGTAAAAAAATCCTCCAATGTTATTTCAAAACCATCACATATTTTTTTAATCAGTACGATTCCTATATCTTTTCTATCACTGTTAAAAACGCTGTAAACTGTAGATGGTGTAATACCTGATAAGTTAGCAAGTTTATTTACAGCCATACCTCGTTCATCACAAATTTCATTAATTCTGCTAATTACAGCTTCTTTTATAAACATGTCATTATCGTCCTCCCTGAAATAAAAATAATAATATCATTGTATCATGTTTTCGCAAAGGCGTATACGCTAAAACGTATTTAATTAATAAAATCACAACAATATTAATAAAATAACGTTATCAAAGATTTGCAACTGCTGAAATCTAATAAATATAAAATATATGGATTTATATTTATAAATTATTAAAGTATTTGATTTTTGCCTGAATAAATGATAAAATAGATAAAATATCTTTAGAGAGAGTGATTATATGTCGGAAATTAATGCATCACCCATCGATAAGAAAGACAAGCTGTTTGAATTGGATTATATCAGATTCCTTGCATGCATTGCTGTTATGATAGTTCATATAACTGCAACAGGGGTTGAAGAATACATTCCGGGCAGTATTCCGTATACATTAATGCTTATTATTAACAGAGGTTTTAAATTTACTACCCCTGTTTTCATTTTTTTAAGCGGGGTAACGAGCTTTTACAGCTACATCAATAAAGACAATAAATTTAATTATATTGATTTCCTTGTAAAAAGACTTTCTAAAGTATTATTTGCTTATTTTGTATGGTGTATAATTTATTACATCGCATATATATATTTAGGATACTATATATTTGATATTAAGTTTTTTGTTAAAATGGTTTTACAGGGTACAATGTCATATCATCTTTATTTTGTAATAATAATTGTTCAAATGTACATTGTAGGTCCTATATTTTACTTTTTATTGAAAAATACTGAAGAAAAGGTCAAAATATTAGTATTTGCAGGTGTTATAACCTATTTGTGTGCTGAATTCATAAGATTTAATTTATCAGACAGGCTATTTTTAAAATACATGGTATTTTATATGTTGGGCATTTTTGTTGCAATGGAGTACGACAAATATTTTTTGTGGATTAAGAAAAATAAAGCATTTATTATTGCAGGATACGCCCTATTGGTTTATACTATGGTTTCATATTACAATTCGATACTTTCTACTTTCGTATGGTTTTTGTTTTCATCTGTTTCAGTGTTCTTTGTGTATCTGATTGGTTTGCTGATGAAGGACAAACTTAAAAACATTTACGGTTTTATAAGGGTCTTTGGTCAAAGCTCATATTATATTTATTTAATGCATCCGTTAATTTTGACAATTATGATTAGATATGCACAAAAAAACTTTTTATCTGTTACAAATAAAATTCTTCTTTATACTGTTACTGTGATACCCATTACAGTTATTACATGCTTAACATTTACCATAATAAATAATAAGCTCAAAAAATATAAAAAGGCAGCTAGAGCTGCCGGTTAGCAAAAGCTTTAGATTAATTTTTGCTCTTTTCATATTCTTGCATTGCTTTTAAGGTTTCATCCAACAAATAATCCAATTCCCACTCTAACATATCAGCACCCATTTTGATTGCTTCTCTTGAGCAACCCGCGGCAAAGCTTGTTGTTTTGAATTTTTTCTTTAGTGACTTGAGCTCCATATCCAGTGTGCTTTTTGAAGGACGCATTAATGCTGCTGCACCTATTAAGCCCGTAAGCTCGTCAGTTGCGAAAAGTATTTTTTCCATCAGATGTTCCGGCTTTATTGTTACATCTGTAAGCCCGTAGCCATGACTTGCGGTTGACCTGATAATTCCATCGTCAACACCTTTTTCTGACAATATTTCTTGGATCTTTATGCAATGCTCATCCGGGTACATTTCAAAATCCAGGTCGTGCAATAGTCCTACAATTCCCCAAAATTCAACTTCATCTTCAAAGCCTAACTTGTTTGCAAAATGTTCCATAACAAAGCTTACAGTATCTGCATGCTGCAGATGAAACTCATCTTTGTTATATTCTTTCAGCAATTCCCATGCCTTTTCTTTTGTAATCATTTCATACCTTCCTTATTGTTTAATTATTATATAATTTTAACTTATTTAGCATAACATGTCTATAAGTAAATATGCTAATGTATAATAATTTTTGAATTGACAAATAAATTGCATGATGCTAATATAAAGTACAAGTCTTATATGTGTTGGATTTTAATAATTGGGAATTAAATCGATTTGCGTTAAGGATGACATAAGTCACATATGTTAATGAAAGTCCTAATTGTTTGTTAATTATTATTTATATTGATTTATGTGAAATATTATGCTATTATTTTGAGGTAATTAATTATGAAGGATGTAAACAGAGTTCAGTCCATTGATAGGGCGACAGCAATATTAGAATGTTTTAATGAAGAAAAAAAGGAACTTAAGCTGTCTGAAATTTCTGAGAGACTGGGACTTAATAAAAGCACTGTTCATGGAATTATAAGCACACTTAAGTATCATGGGTTTATATCCCAAAATGAAGACACTCAGAAATACAAGCTAGGTATTCGCTTTATCGAATTTGGGGATTTAGTTATAAATTCATTAAATATAAGGAATGCTGCCTTGTCAGTTATAGACGAAGTATGTGATAGAATTGAGGAAACAATTCATATTGCAATGCTTGATGGAATAGATGTTGTTTGGATAGAAAAAAGAGAATGTATAAAATCAATAAAAACATCAACTAAATTAGGTTCAAGACTGCCGGCATATACAACTGCAGACGGCAAAATGGTTTTATCTTATATTGATAAAGAAAAGATAAGAAATTATTTACCAAAAAAGATACCTAAGCATACTGAAAATACAATCACGAATAAAGTTGCATTCATTAAAAGATTGGAAGAAATAAAAGAAAATGGATATACCATTGACAACGAAGAATTTGTTGAAGGAATAAAGTGTGTAGCAGCTCCCATATTTGATCATGAGGGAAAAGTCAGGTTTAGCCTGAGCACCACAGGACCGGCTTTTAGGATGACAGATGAAAAAACAAAGGAATTAGTTATAATAATTAAAGAAGCTGCAAATGAAATATCACGCAGAATTGGATATAAAGGATAAATTTTTAGTAACGCTTAAAAGATGAATCCTTTTAAAAACAGTATATATCAGAACGTCATTTGGTAATGCTGAACGAAAAGTAAAAATATTTTAAAATTTTACAAAAAAACTGTTGACTAATTTAACACAATTTGTTAATATCGTATCGAATTAAGCTACAAAGTTATAGGCAGCTAAAAGCTGATTATATATAAATTAAGATTTTATGGAGGAAAGTAATGAAAAAATTATTAGCAATAATGTTGATCTTGGCAATGTCTCTATTTGCTTTTGCAGGATGCGCAAAGGATCAACCTGAGGTTAAGACACCGGTTGAAGAACCAAAGCAAGAAGAACCAAAACAAGAAGAAAATAAAGCGGAAGAACCTAAATGCGAAGAACCTTTATCTGAAGGTGCTGTTAAAACAGGATTGGCTGTTGTATCATCTATAGACAGTTCAAAAGATGCAGGCGATAAAGATGGCGCAGCCCAAACAGATTCAGTAATAGTTGCGGTAACTGTTGACAAGGACGGAAAAATAGTGCAAACTGTAATAGATACAGCTCAAACTGTAATAGGATTCACAAATGAAGGTAAAATAGTACCAAGTTTAGATACTGTTTATAAATCAAAGCAAGAGCTAAAAGAAGAATATGGCATGAATAAAGCTTCATCTTTAGGCAAAGAATGGTATGAACAAGCAAATGCTTTAGCTGAATTTGTAAAAGGAAAAACTGTTGAAGAAGTTAAGGCAATAGCAGTTAATGAATCGGGAGTTACAACTGATGTTGATCTGGTTTCGTCTGTAACAATCAAAGTAAATCCATACAAAGAAGCTATCGAAAAAGCTGTAGCAAATGCACAAAATTTAGGAGCTGATGCTTCTGATAAATTAGGATTGGGTGTTGTAACTACGATTTCAAAATCATTGGATGCAACAGCTGACAAGACTGGCTTAGCACAAGCTTATACAACATACACTGTAGCAACATTTGATGCAGACGGAAAGGTAACAAGCTCTGTAATAGATGCATCACAAGCTGAAGTAAAATTTGATGCAGCAGGAAAGATTACTACAGACCTAACAGTTGCACCTATAACTAAGGTGGAATTAGGTGAAGGATATGGAATGAAAAAAGCTTCTGCCATAGGCAAAGAATGGTATGAACAAGCAAATGCATTTGCAACTTATGTTGTAGGCAAGACTGTTGAAGAAGTAAAAGGTATAGCTGTTGATGAAGGCGGCCATGCCTCAGTTGAAGATTTAGTATCATCTGTTACAGTAGGAATAGAAGACTTCCAAAGTAATTTAGAAAAAGCATTTAACAACGCAAGTATTTAATCATCTTAGGGGGCAGGATTTGCTCCCTATGTTTTTAAGAGGTGCAAGTTTTAATGAAGAAAGTTATTTCCATAATATTGTTATTGTTTATTTTAATAAGTTTTACCGGCTGCGGTGAAAAAGAGCTTACCCGATATGAATCAGAATTTATAATGCTGTTTGATACTGCAACAAGAATAGTTGGGTTTGCAAAAAACAAGCAAGAATTTACCGAATACTCTCAGATAATTTATGACAATCTGAAGGAATATCATGAACTTTATGACATTTATAACAATTATGAGGGTATTAACAACCTTAAAACTATCAATGATAATGCAGGGATAAAACCTGTTAAGGTAGATAAAAGAATAATTGATTTGCTAAAGTTTTCAAAAGAATTATATGAAAAAACATATGGCAAGACAAATATTGCTTTTGGGGCCGTATTAGAAATTTGGCATGAATACAGAACCCAAGGAATAGAAGATCCTGCCAATGCAGCCCTTCCCTCGGAAGAAGAATTAAAAAATGCATCTTTGCATACAAATATAGAAGATATAGTTATAGATGAAGAAGATTCAACAGTATTTTTAAGGGATCCCGAAATGAGTCTTGATGTTGGAGCAATAGCAAAAGGCTATGCAACAGAGCAGGTGAGCAAGATAGTAAGAAAAAGTGGAATGAATTCCGGATTATTGTCTGTTGGAGGAAATATACGAGCTATAAACAATAATGTTATCACAAATGGACCATGGAATGTAGGTATTCAAAATCCGGACGGCTCTACGGGACAATCGGTTTTGGAAGTAGTAAAATTAGATGACAAATCCTTGGTAACAAGCGGTGATTATGAAAGGTACTATACTGTAGACGGTGAAAAATATAATCATATAATAAATCCGGACACCTTGTACCCTTCAAAATATTTTACTGCCGTATCTATAATTTGTAAAGATTCAGGAATGGCGGATGCTCTTTCAACAGCCATTTTCTGCATGCCTTATGAAGAAGGACTTGAACTTATAAATTCCATACCTGAAACAGAGGCTATGTGGATTTTTACCGATAAAACAGAAAGATACAGCGAGAATTTCGAAAGCTTTATAAAGCATTAGCACCACAGTTTAGATTGACACCAATTAAATATTATTATAAAATAAATAAGCAATCGTAAAGGTTGCTTATTTTGCGTATAAAGGAAGGGGGACACACCTCTAAAGCGAAGATAGGCTTTGGTGCAAGCTTTAGAGAAGGGTCCCCATAGGTTTGTATGAAAAAACAATCAGATTTAAGAATTTTATATTTACATAGCAAAGGATTTATTAAATTTTTCTTTATATCTGCCGCAGCAACCATACTTAAGGTTGCTGCAGGTTTTGTTGCTCCTCAAATTATCAGATTTGCCGTAGACTCTGTTATTGATGACGTTCCCATAAATTACATAAAAACAATTACCAATATAATAAATGCAGTAGGGGGGACAGAATATTTAAAAGAAAATTTATGGATATTGGCAGTTATGATATTGATTATAGCTGTTGTTACTGCTGTAAGTGATTACATTGGAAGGATTAGTGTCGCTAAAGGAACTGAGGGAATAATAAAAAATTTAAGGGATAAATTGTTTGGGCATATACAAAAATTGCCCTATAGCTGGCATATTAAAAATCAAACAGGAGATATAATTCAAAGGTCAACTTCCGATGTGGAAGTTGTTCGAAATTTTATCAGCAGTCAATTGGTTGAAATGTTTAGAATAATTATGCTTGTTATAATATCCTTGATTTTAATGTTTTCAATGAATTTTAAGCTTACTGTGGCTGTATTGATATTTATACCGATAATAGTTTTATACTCAACAATATTCTACGGAATTTTATCAAAAAAGTTCTTGGTGGCAGATGAAGCTGAAGGAGAGCTTTTTACGACAATTCAGGAGAATTTAACCGGTGTTAGGGTTGTAAGGGCTTTTGGAAGGGAAAAATATGAAATAGAAAAATTTTCCGAAAGAAATATTACTTTTTCGGATTTGTGGGTTAAACTTGGATATCAGTTAGGTTATTACTGGGGAATCGGTGACTTGGTAACAGGAGCGCTTATCATGACTATTGTTATATATGGCACTAATTTTGCTGTAAATGATATAATTACATTGGGAGAATTTTTGGCCTTTGTATCTTATACTGCGATGATTGCATGGCCCCTTCGAGCTTTTGGAAGAATTTTAAGTGAACTAAGCAAGACTAAGGTTTCCTTAAAAAGAATTTGCGAAATATTAAGAGAGCCTGAAGAATCCGACAGCCCAGATTCTATAAGCCCGGATATTTATAAAGATATTGAATTTAAGAATGTCACATTCAAATATGACGGTAATATCCCTGTCTTAAAAAATGTTAGTTTTAAAATAAAGGCAGGAAGCACATTTGCAATTTTAGGGGGCACCGGTTCGGGTAAAACTACCCTTATGTACCTTCTAAACCGTTTGTATGAATTGCCGGAACATATGGGAAGCATTACAATCGGCAGTGTGGATATAAGAAACATAAAAAGGGAGTATTTAAGAAAAAATATTGGAATGGTACTTCAAGAGCCCTTCTTATTTTCGCGCACTATTAAAGAAAATATATCCATAGCCGACTCAGAAGTTACCATGACAGAAATTAAGGAGGCTGCATCAACAGCCCGGGTTGATGAATCAATCGAAGAATTTTCTAAAGGTTATGATACAATTGTGGGGGAAAGAGGGGTAACATTATCCGGCGGGCAAAAACAAAGGGTTTCCATAGCCCGAATGCTTCTGCAAAAAACCCCTGTTATGATATTTGACGACTCCTTGTCTGCGGTAGATGCCGATACCGATGCAAAAATTCGATCTTCGCTTAAAAAGAAAAAAAGCAGTTCAACAATTATTTTAATTTCCCATCGAATAACTACACTAATGGAAGCTGATGATATTTTAGTTTTGGATAAGGGAGAAGTATCCGATATGGGAACCCATGAAGAACTAATAAAAAGGGATGGAATTTATAAAGAAATTTTTAATGTTCAGATGAATTTATCGGAGGATACTTAGATGAATTATTATGAGGAAGAAAGCTATAAAGCCTTTAATATAAAGCCTTGGTTAAAATTAGGGAAATTTTTTAAACCATACAGGAAAAAGTTTATCACCTTAATTATATTTATGTTTCTAACTGCTATGATGGACTTATCTATTCCTTTGCTCCAAAAATATGCGGTGGATAATTTTATTGTAAAAAGAACTACAGAAGGCATATACGGCTTTGCCTTGTTTTATGCAGCAGTTGCAGTAATAATGGCTTTATCTGTGGCTTTATTTGTACGTGTTGCAATTGTAGTTGAAATGCACATAGGAATGGATTTGAGAAAGTCAATATTTGAACATCTTCAGAATCTTTCAATTTCCTATTACAATACTACTCCTGTAGGTTACATATTGGCAAGGACCTTAAGCGACACAAATAAAATCGGAGGCATGATTGCATGGGGATTGGTGGATGTATTTTGGTCATTTGCTTATGTAATCGGCGCTTTCCTTGCTATGTTTATGCTGAATAAAAATCTTACTCTTATTGTAGCCCTTGTTATACCGCTTATGGCTCTTATAACAGTTTATTTTCAAAACAAGATACTTTTGACAAGCAGAGAGTTGAGGAAGGTAAATTCCAAAATGACCGGAAGTTTTAACGAAGGAATAACAGGTGCAAGGACCTCCAAGACCTTGGTTATTGAAGATAAAAACCTGTTAGATTTTAAAAATGTAACAGGTGAAATGAAAGCAGCCTCTGTCAGATTAGCAAGATTAAATGCTTTGTATATTCCTATAATCGTATTTTTCGGCTCTGTTTTAACAGCCTTTGTATTGGCAAGAGGAGGGAAATTGGCTATGGCACAAATTCTTCAAATAGGGACCCTGTCAGCTTTTCTTTCTTATGCAATTAATATATTTGAACCTGTTCAACAATTGGCAAGAACATTTGCGGAAGTTATATCCTTGCAGGCTAACATTGAAAGGGTTACAGATTTATTGGAAAAGGAGCCCTTAATAAAGGACAGTCAAGATATAATAAATGTTTATGGAGACAATATTAATCCGAAAAAAGAAAATTGGGAAGAAATAATTGGCGAAATTGAATTTAAAAATGTTACCTTTAGATACCCGGACGGAGATGAAGAGGTTTTAAAAGATTTTAACCTTCATATTCCTGCGGGGACAAATATTGCCATTGTGGGAGAAACAGGGGCAGGCAAAAGTACCCTTGTAAATTTAGCTTGCAGATTTTTTGAGCCTACAGAAGGTGAAATACTTATAGATGGAAGGGATTACAGGGACAGGTCCCAGCTTTGGCTTCATTCAAACATAGGTTATGTCTTGCAAAATCCCCATTTATTTTCAGGGACTATCAAAGAAAACATAAGATATGGCAATTTAGATGCAACAGATGAACAAATAATAGAAGCTGCAAAAATTGTTTCTGTGGATACCATAGTTGAAAAATTGGAAAAAGGATATGACAGCCAGGTAGGTGAAGGGGGAGACAGACTTTCTACCGGAGAAAAGCAACTTATATCAATTGCAAGGGCTATCCTGGCTAATCCAAAAATATTTATTTTAGATGAAGCTACATCTTCCATAGATACTCATACGGAAAGATCTATTCAAAAAGGAATTGAATATTTGCTTAAAGGCAGAACTTCCTTTATAATTGCCCACAGACTTTCAACAATCAAGAAAGCTGACATTATTTTGGT
This sequence comes from uncultured Clostridia bacterium, assembly GCA_964617605.1. GTDB lineage: Bacteria > Bacillota > Clostridia > Tissierellales > Sedimentibacteraceae > Sedimentibacter. The sequence continues at coordinate 12,579 of CAZTXR010000028.1, forward strand.
GGTTAATGATGGAAAGATAATTGAAAGAGGAAGGCATAAGGACTTAATATCTCAAAAAGGTCATTATTATAATTTATATACAAAACAGTTTGAAGAGGAAAAAACATTGGAAGTGTTAAAATAAAGACTAAATTTTTTAGCAGATAACAAATCGGACGGGAACTGTAACAATGCTTAGACGCAATGCAAAGATGTAATCAATTCAATTCACTTG
>CAZTXR010000029.1:0-12643 GCA_964617605.1 uncultured Clostridia bacterium
TGAAATAGTGAATGTTTCCATAATATGACTATTCAAACTTTTTTCTTTCTTCAACTGCTAACTTATCGCATCTTTCGTTATAGCTGTGCCCCCGGTGGCCGGGCACATGAACAAACTTAAGCTTATGGCCTTCTGAAGCTTTTAGAAGTCTTTGCCACAATTCCTTGTTTAAGACTATTTTGCCGTCTGATTTCTTCCATCCTTTTTCCTTCCATCTGTCAATCCATCCTTTGTTGAAGGAATCAACAACATATTTTGAATCAGTGACAATTGTTACATGGCAGGGTTCTTTTAATGCCTCAAGTCCGACTATAACACCCATGAGTTCCATTTGGTTGTTGGTTGTGTTTTCCTGACCCCCTGATAGTTCAGCTTCATGTCCTTTATATTCCAATATTACTCCGTATCCTCCGGGACCGGGATTCCCGCTGCAGGCTCCGTCTGAGTATATATTTACCTTTTTCATTTTTCCGGCACCTTGTTTTTAATTAACATTACTCTTAATATTCCATACTGTTCTTCCAGTTCACTCAGTTTATCCTCATTGAACTCACCTTTTACGTCAATTATATTGCATGCATAATCGCCTTTTGACTTATTGACCATTCCTACTATATTGACATTGTGAGATGCAAGAGCAGTTGACATTTTACCTATCATGTTTGGAATATTCTTATTCAATACAATAATTCTATCTGTTCCCGGATATCTGTCCATGGAGCAGTCAGGGAAATTGACCGAATTTGTAATATTACCATTTTCTAAATATTCAATAAGCTGTGCAGCAGCCATTTCTGCACAGTTTTCCTCGGCTTCAATTGTAGAGGCCCCTAAATGAGGAATACATAATGTGTTTTTTGTTTTTAAAAGTTTTTCATTGGGCAGGTCTGAAACATGATAAGCTACCTTGTCATTTTCCAAAGCTTCTATTAAATCATCCTCGTTTATTACTCCGGAGCGGGCAAAATTTAAAATTATTACACCGTCCTTCATCAATTTAATACTATCCATATTCATTTTATTTTTTGTTTCATTATTATAAGGAACATGGATGGTAATATAATCGCTTCTTTTGTAAAGATCGTTAATATCAACCGTATACTGAACATCCCAAGATAATGCCAATGCATTTTTTACAGAAATATAAGGGTCATATCCTATAACCTCCATGCCTAATTTCACTCCTAAGTTTGCAACAAGATGTCCTACATCCCCAAGACCTACAACACCTAAAGTTTTTCCTTTAAGCTCCCTGCCTACAAATTGAGACTTTCCCTTTTCTACAGTTTCAACAACATTACTTTCTAATTTCTTTGTCCAGTCAATACTGTCTATTACCCTTCTCGAGCTCATTAATAGCCCTAAAAGAGTCAATTCGGAAACAGCATTGGCATTGGCTCCGGGAGCATTGAATACAACAATACCCTCTTCTGAGCATCTTTCAACAGGTATATTGTTCACTCCTGCCCCTGCCCTGGCTATTGCCTTAAGCTGCTTGGAAAATTTCATATCATTAATATCCAAGCTTCTCATTATTATTCCATCAGCCTCTGATGTAACATCACTTATTAAGCTGTATTTATCCTTGGGAAATGATTTTTTTGTTACCTGTGGTATATTGCAAAATAGTGCTACTTTGTACATTGTCACGTCCTCCTACTGTATTAAGAAACAGTATAACGCTGAAATTTTCTAAAAGCAAGTGTAAAATTGCAACAAACAATTAAACCGCTGATTTCTCAACGGTTCAATTGTTTGTCAACAACATTCTCAGGCAGCATGCCAATCTTATGTATTATCTGCCGCATCCTCTTCCGAAAAAATTATTTCCTCCTAACAGGAAAAAAATAACCCCAAAAATAATTAGCCATTCAATCCAATCATTAGAACTGTCATCGCAGCATCTATAGTTAGCTGCTCTAACTTCATCTGACATATAACTCACCTCTCTTAATTTATAATTCAATATATGTCAGATAGGAAAAAATGTGATGACTTCATTTCTGAATTGATTTTTTATTTAATAATTTCTTCATTTGTCAGTAGAATCTTGGTGCTTTGAATGATAATCAGTCCTATAGATATTCCATATAATAAAAATTTTCCTGAAGTATGACCACAGCATTTAATATCATTTATTATATCCTTAATAGTATAGAAATTTTGCTCCTTAACTGCTTTGCTTAGTTTTATAAGATTGTATGAGTATTGTTTTTCGAAGGCATATAAATAAAAAGCATAACTGACAGCTGTAGTGCTTCTTTTCTTCAGTCCTTCTTTTACTGCTTCTTTAATCATGTCAAAATTTACAGCAAATGAATCAAATGTCCACATTAACCCAATTAACATATCATCATATGCAGGAGTTAATCCTTCTCCAAGACCAATTAAATCAGTTATGTACCTTTCTAACAATTCTTTGTTTTTTAATTTTAAACATGTCGAAAGCCAAGTTAGTGTATCATATATGATATAATTTCCCTCTTCATTTTTTATACATTCATCAATTAAAAAAATTATACTTGTCTGAACAGGCATTTTACCCATTTGTTCTTGCTTACAAGATGCTATTTTACTACTCCTTGTCTTTATCATAATATTATAATTGTCATATTTGTTAAAGATATTTATGATTCTTATATAATCTTCATCTGATAAGACAAGAGTAAATGGAGAGAAATTATCTGTTTTATTACTTAAATACAATATATGATTATTATGTTTTATATACATTCCCTTGTTAAATAATAAATACCTGTTAAATTGTAATCTACGGTTAAATAACTTATACTTGTCTTCACTTACATAAATAGGATTAAGTTTCATTATATTATTTGGCATTGTTAAAAACTATATTTCCCTTCCTAAAAAGTGCTATGGGTTTTTCTGCGTTAGCAAATATCTTTTCTGAATTATCGCTTTGAAAAACAGTAAAATCAGCATAACAACCTTTTTCCAAGCCATAATTGTTTAGTTTCATTATTTTTGCAGCTCTATAAGTACACATGTTAAATATTTCATCATATTCAGTTTTATTTGAAAAGTGACATGCATATGCTGTAATCAAACCATTTATTATCATATCCGCCGAACCTAAAGGATTAAATGGATCCTTGATATTATCCGGGCCATATGAAACGTTTATACCCCTATTCAATAAAGGTTTTGCAAGGGTAACTCCCCTTCTAATATTATATTTGTCGTCTCTGCCGTTGCAATATAGATTATTAGGTGCTAAAGCTACAACATTAATATCATGTTCGTACATTAAGTCCATTATCTGTTCAGCATCATTAGGAAGCGCTGAGCTTAGTCCGCAAAGATGACTTGCTGTTACCATGCCTTTAAAATTGAAAGCTCTTTTACATTCACACAAATCTACAACACCTAGTTCAATGGGATATTTTTTACCATCTCTACATGTTCTGTATTTTGAATAATCTCTGTTTATGTCATAATCCACATGAACATCTATATCACAATTAAATTTATCTGCTATCTCGAACATTCTTACACTATGTTCATGGTAATCTTTTGCAATACTGAGATGTCCGCCCATTACATCTGCACCTAATTGCATTGCTGATTCTAACAGCTCATAAGTGCCGGGAGATTCTGTTATCCCTTCTTGGGGAAAAGCAACTATTTCAATTTTAATTAAATTCTTGAATTCCTCTTTTAAGTCTAAGATTGCTATAATTCCTTTTAACCCAATAACCGGATCAACATCAACATGTGTTCGTAAAAATAGTATTCCATTGTTTATGGATTCTAATATGGTCTGTCTTGCTCTTTCTTTTATATCGTTTACTGTCATGGTTTTCTTATACTCAAAAAGTGTTTTTCTTGCTTCTCCTATTGAACCTGTTTCATTAACTATGTATTTACTAAGATTTGACTTATCAAGATGTGTATGAACATTAATCAAGGCAGGGCTTAAAAGCCCACCTTTAAAATCAAATATTTCGTCTGCATCTTCAACAGATATTGTATTGAAAATACCTGCTATTTTGCCATCCTTAACCAATACATCATGAATACCGTTTTTTTCTAACATCTTAATATTCTTAATTAAAATTTTGCTCATTATTTTTCTCCTAAAACAATACAATAGATATCATTTTTTAAGACGTTCTCAAACTCTATCTGAAAATAATTTTCCACCCCGTGCTACATTTTCACGTTTATTCTCTAATATTCTAATATTCACTACTTCTTTGTCAACATTCCAAATTTGAGATACCAAATTGGTTATTTCTTCAACAACTTTTCTTTTTTCTTCGATACTTCTTCCTTCAAAGGTTTCTATAAAAATATTTGGCATTTTTATCTCCTATTCATAATATTTCTCAACATATTTTTCTAAAGCAGCTGTAAAAACCTCCATGGGTGCTCTTAGACATCCTGCGCCTATTTGTCCTACTCCTGCATCCTTATGAGCTACCCCCGTATGAAGGGCAGGAAGAATGCCTGTTTCTATTACTTTCAAAATATCTATCCCAAGTGGATTTCCTCTGAATTCTAAAGCAGGAATTGTAAATTCACTGTTTTCTTTTGTTGTAATTTCATACATTTCTAAATTTCTTTGAATTGATTCTTTAGTCGTACCGCCTACAAACTGTACTACAGAGGGCGATGCCGCAGCGGAAAATCCACCAAATCCTAATGTTTCGGTAATAGTGCTGTCGCCTATATCAGGATTTGCATCTTTTTCAGAATAACCTGGGAAGTACAATGCATTTACGGGAGGAGCCGGTGCAACAAACCAATCATTAGGTAAACTGCTTATTTTAATACCGTAATCTGTACCGTTTCTTGCCATTGCCGTAACAACTGTACTATACTCTATTCCTATTGCAGCATCTGCCATTGACTTCAATGCAGGCATAGCAATATTTAAAAATGTATAATCGTTATTAGCTATGAAATCTAATACTTCAGCTGTTTCTTCCTTGCTTTCGGCAGTTTTAAATATATCTGCGGCTATTCGATTGACAAATAGTGATGAAGAGGCCTTATAGCGATTATGCAGATCATCTCCCATTTGAAGAGCTTCTGCTAAAATTGGTTTTATCCTCATCTCTCCCTTGCTTTTTATAGCTCTTTGCAAGGTGGGTCCCAAAACATCCTTCATCCATCTCATGCGTTTTGTAACTTCATCACCAAGTCCTCCGTAACGAAGAACCTTTCCCCTGCCTTCATTAAGGTTACAATATGCATAATTGCCATGTGTTTTGTTATATAAAACAAATACCGGCATGCTTGCACTGATAACCCCTGCCATAGGTCCCACAGAGCTGTGATTGTGGCAAGCATCAAATATAAAGTTTTCTGATTCTGCTAAACTGTATGCCTGGCCAATTGTATCAGCAAAACCTTCTATAATCAATGCACCGGCTATAGCGCCTTTCATGGGACCACACATACGCTGCCATTCTATCGGTGGCCCTGCGTGCAAGATTGTTTTTTCAGTCATTCCCGGTATCACTTCAATAGCAGGTCTTACATCTATCCATACCGGATCCGCCTTTATCATTTCTCTTACAGCTTTTTCATTTGCCAATTTTATTATATCTTTATTCATCTTATTTACCTCCTTATTTTATCAATAAAAGCCCATGGTTCACCATACTGTCATTTGAGCTAAATACTGAAATATTATGCCTGACAAGCATTTCTATTTGCTTAGAATAACCTTGCGGGTCTTGTTTTGTTCCACATATATGTGCTAAAAAAATAGTTTCTTTGTATCCCTTTCTTTTTCGAATTTCCCTGTTTTTCAAAATATAGGGTAATGCTGACTCCACCGGTTCTTTATTACTTCCGTATCCTAATACAAAGTCAAGCATAATTACATAAGTGTTTTTTTGGAAAGCCATATTTTCAATTAGTTCATTTCTTAATGATGGATTAATCATTGGATGAGCCCTCCCTGAAGTAAGCCTGTCATCTCCTAAATCAATTACAAAACTTCCCTTCAGTTCATAAATATCATCTGTTTTATTAACTCCCTGGAATGATATATTTGAAGAAATCTTCATTTTAGATTTCTTTAAAATAATATTTAATGCTTCGTAAGCAAGTGTGCCACCGGTGTAAAGACCGCACAAATTATCACACTTATTACTGATATTCAAAATTTTATTTTCTTCTTTGTATGGTTTATTGATGTATTGCCCCATTAAATTTTGAACTCCGACTTTTAGAGAATCAGAATACACAATTTTATTTTTGTTTGTAGTCTTTGATAAATCCATACCCACCATAATTATCACTGCAGGCTTACCGCTGTTTTGAACAGCTTCTTCAATTTTTAATAAAACTTCCTCTTCAGCAGGTTTTGATATAATGACAATATTTTCAGTTTGCTTATCAAATCTTAACATTTCTATACCCTTTATTGTAGATATCCCACCAATTACAGGGTTCAAATCTCTTCCCCCGGTCCCAATTGCATGGCTTATTCCAATATTGTTTAAATCTAAAAGAGAAATAATTTCCTGTATACCTGTCCCTGACGCACCTACTATACCAACATTTCCGGAAGATACTTTATTTCCAAAAGCTAAACTAATGCCAGAAATTATTGCCGTGCCGCAATCCGGTCCCATAACAATTAAACCCTTATCATTTGCCCTTTGTTTTAATAGCAGCTCATCTTCTAGTGTAACATTGTCACTAAAAATCATAGGGTTAATATTTTCATCTAAAGCTTTATGTGCAATTTCTGCAGCATATTTACCTGGTATAGAAATTAAAGCCACATTAATATCTTCCATTAGTTTTTTTGCACTGTTAATTGATTTTACAGTTATGCTTTCTTCAAGCTGGTTTTTAATCCTGTGTTTGCCATCGAGATCATCCTTAGCGTATGTTTCGCCATCTATTAATGCTTGTTGGGTATCCCCTTGAATTACAATAATTATATCATCGGGTGATGCCGTTTTTGCGTCCTCCGTTAACAGACCGGCAATTCTTAAGATATCCAAGTTATTTGTAGTTGCCATAACCGCAGAGCATTCATATATACCTTTAAGCTTTTTAATGCTCTGCGATAATAACATCAGCCTAACAGAATCTTGATACATATTTTTATAAATCAGTGTCTTTAACATTAAACATCCTCCTTGAGCTTTTTTAAAAAGTCAAGAGCTTTATTGCTAATTTGCGGAGGTGGAGTCCATTGTATATTTATTGCTTGACAATTCTGTTTCACTAATTCTTCATAAAAAAATTCCAACCCTATATTTACAACTTTTATATTTTCTAATATATTCATTTTAACATCCTAATTCTAAATTTAGTTTTCTGTTAACTCTGACCCCAGTTTAATTATCTAATATAAGTTAAACATATATCAATTAGGCTGTATCAGAAAATTTATAATTAATGTTTATACCCTTTGACTTTAAAGTTTTCATTTATTAGTCTTTCTTGTCCCAATAACATAGGTATTCTTCAATAGTCATACTCGGCTTATATTGAAGGCGCATTTCTATACGTATATTAAATAATTATGTCTAATATAAGAAAGACAAGAAATACACCGGAAATAATCCACAATGCAGGTGGAATTTTCTTGGTCTTTCCACTTACTATCTGCCCAAAGGTATAGCTTAGCAAGCCAAATAACATACCGTAGAAAATATTAAACACATATGGCATCATAGCTACTGTAAAGAATACAGGCATAGCAATTGTAACATCATCTAAAGGCAGCCGACGCAACGGTTCAATCATAAAAATACCAACCATTACAAGAGCAGGTGCTGTAGCAACAGAAGGAATCATCAAAAATAATGGGGCGAAAATCAAGGTGAGCATGAATAAAATACCGCAAGTAACTGCTGTCAAACCTGTTCTTCCTCCCTGTGCAATACCCGAAGAACTTTCCGCACAATAAATTGTTACAGTGCTTGTTCCTAATAAAGCCCCCATTGCAGCTCCTGCAGCTGATACCATCATTGCCTTATCAGCGTTACGGAGATTCCCATATTCGTCCACAAGCTCCGCTCTGCTAGCAACACCAACAAGACCGCCTATACTATTAAACATATCATTTAGCAAAAAGCTTAATATTGAAAATACCACCCCCAAGACTACATCAGAAGGACCTGTAAACATACCTTTAAAAGAAAGCTGCATAAATGTAGGTCTAAGAGCTTCTACCGGATTATCAAATGAAATTAGTGATAAAGGCATAGCAGTAAACATCATATCTGTCTGTGGATTATGCACAAATAGCCCTATAGCCGTAGTTATTAATACTCCTATAAGAATCCCGCCCTTTACATTCTTAATTACTAAAAATGCAGTGATTACAATTCCAACCAAGGTAAGCAAAGCTCCCGGCTGACCCAAATCTCCAAGCGTGGTTAATGTATCAGGAGAATAGGCAATAATTCCAGATTGAAATAATGCCGAAAAGGTAATAAAAAATCCAATTCCAGCCCCCAAAGATAACTTAATGCAGTCAGGTATTGCATCAACTACTTTTTGTTGAATCTTAAAAAATGCTAAAATTACGAAAGTAATTCCTGAGATAAATACAACACCTAAGGCATTTTGCCAGGTCATCCCTAAAGAGTTAACCATATAAAAAGCAAAATAAGCATTCAATCCCATGGAAGGTGCAAGGGCAAAAGGTAGGTTTGCCCAAAGCCCTAACCATATACAGCATATAGCAGAGCTCAATGCTGTAGCCCAAAATACTGCACGAAGGTCCATTCCGGAAGCGGAAAGTATTGCAGGGTTTACAGCTACTATATATACGCACGTAAAAAATGTTGTAAGCCCTGCTAATATTTCAGTTTTTACATCAGTGCCTTTTTCCTTAAGTTTAAAAGCATTTTCTAACATACTAGTTATATTATTATTCATAATTTGACACCATTTTTCCCCTTTCAATGATTCTATTTTATTATTCTTCCCATAATTCTTTTATTTGTTTGCTTGTTAAAACCCATCCAAAAAAGCTACTAATTGCATTAAGTGCAGATGAGTGTTCCTCTTCTGTATGAGCATCGACACAATCCGAAATCATAGCAATATTATAGCCGTTTAAATATCCTGAACGAGCAGTAGTTTCTACACACACTCCGGAAGTGAATCCCGTGATAAAAAGGGATTTTATATTGGCTGCCTTCAACTGCAAATCAAAAGTAGTATCTTTGAATGAACAATAGTTGTATTTCGTAATAACCGGCTCTGATTCAAGCGGCTTAATCATTGTGTCATGCCATTTGCTTCCCGGTGTATTGGGCATATCATACCAAACATTACCATCATCATCCAATAAACGATTTTTTTGGCTTTCATACATTTTTTCTTTAACAAGTTCCTGACGTATCCAGAAAATATTAATTTCGTTTTCTCTGCAATATGAGATGAATGCATTGAGATTAGGTACAGCCTTTTCTATTCTTGAAACATCAACACCTAAAACCTGTGCCAATTTTCCTTTAGCTGAACAAAAATCAACTTGAGCATCGATTATTACTAATGCTGTTTCCTCCTTATTAAATATTTTTTGTAGCTTGCTGATTTCTTTCATCTTACTCACATTCCTTTCGGTCCGCTCAGTCACATGTTCATTGAAACTACACTGATGCGAATTATTTTTATAATTTTAGTATATTACTTATTTTAAGTATAACAAAAAGCATGCCAACTTATACATAAGGTAACACGCTATATATTCTTTCCTTTAAATTGACTTATTAATTTTTAAAAAAACAATACTTTTTAATATATTATATTTTTTTATATTGTTAAATACTTAACCTTTGTTGACTTTTTTCATAATTATCCATTACTTCTTTTAAAGTCATATTTTCCGGTATTTCTTCTAAAACAAGTATTGCTTCATTATTAAATGATGAAATTAATTCTGCCGTAACTATTCTCGCTTTTATGTTTATTTTTGTTTCTCCTCCAACCCGTGTTATGGTCCTTTTATCCAACACGTGAAGAAGCTTAACTTGTAATTCTAATGGCATGTCCCCTATCTCATCCAAAAAAATCGTTCCTTCGCCTGTTATTTCAAACAAGCCTCTTTTTCCGCCTTTTTTGGCTCCCGTAAATGCTCCTTCCTCATATCCGAAAAGCTCTGACTCTAATAATTCTTTTGGTATAGCAGCACAATTAACAGTAATAAATGGATATTCCCTTCGGTTGCTTAAATTATGAATTAATGAGGCAATATATCCTTTTCCAACACCGGTTTCTCCTAACAACAATACAATTACATTCATATTTGCAATATGTTTAACCATATCCATCACTTGTTTCATCGAGCTGCTTGATATGACAGGGTTTTTTAAAGAATCTGCTTGTCTCTTTTTAAATTCATTTTTATACCACTCCAACTCATCCGTCAATCTTTCAAGTTGTCCTTCCAATTTTTTCTCTTCAGTAATATCCTTAGAAAAAGTAATTATCTTGTAGATGTTCCGTTTTTAATTATCGGATATGCAGTAGCCAGAAGTACTTTACCGGTTTTCGTACTCTGCACCATAGTGGTTTTCTTTTTAGTACTAATAACTTTACCGGTTATGGAATGGTCTAAAACATTTCTTTCTAGATCCTTTGGACCCATTCCAATTAATTTATCTTCTGATATGCCGAAAAATTTCTCACATGACTTACTTGCTGTTGTAAAACGGCCTTTATTGTCTGAGATTGTTATCATATCATAACTCAAATCAAGAATTAATTGTAAATCCTCTATATTACCCTTCAAGTATTCGAATGTCATTTAAGCCTCCTAAAGTTTCAGCATATATTATTCTACACTTTCATAAAGATTTTAGTCAAATGAAAGAAAATGGCATAAGTGTATTACAAAACAAAAATTAATTGAAATAACACAAAAACTTAACCTTATTGTGTATTCCTACTTAAATGCCATTAATTACATAATTTCCATGGTTGAGCAGACTGCTTCAATCAGTTCACGGACATTTAATTTGCTTTCAGACCTTTTAATATTTTGAAGCTTGGGGTTTATTAAAGGATGTTTGGGTGCAAAAACAGAGCAGCAGTCATCATAAGGTAAAATCGAAGTTTCGTAGGTCCCTATTTCTCTTGCCCTTTCTATTATTTCAGACTTGTCAAGCCCCACCAGGGGTTTTAGAATCGGCATATCAACTGAATCTTCAATAACCGCCATTGAGCCCATGGTCTGGCTTGCAACCTGGCCTAAGCTTTCTCCGGTAATAAGCATATCCATTTTATTGTCTTGTGCAATTTTTTCCGCAATACGCATCATAAAACGCCTTGCCAATATGGTTGTTTCTTCTTCCCTGCAGAATTCTCTTATTGCCTTATGAATTTCAAGCATATTAAGGCTGTATAATTTTATTTTACCGCAGTATTCTTCAAGTATTCCTTTTAACTGTAAAACTTTTTCATTTGCCCTTTCAGATGTAAAAGGATAGGTATGAAAGTAAAGAGCATTTATTTCAACTCCTCTTTTAGCAATCATATAACCTGCGACGGGACTGTCAATTCCTCCGGATAACAATAAAAGGGCCCTTCCGTTTGAACCGACGGGCAGTCCGCCAAGTGTTTTAATCTTTTCCGAAGATATGTAGCAGGATTTTCTTATATCAATAAAAATTTCCACATCGGGATTATGGACATCAACTTTTACAGAGCTGAAATTCTCCAAGATTTTACCTCCCGTTAAAGCACTGAAATCCATTGATTTATAAGGAAAACTCTTATCACTTCTCTTGGTTTTCACCTTAAATGTTTTTATATCCTCCCTGCTTAACAGGTATCCAAAAAGTTCAATTGTATTTTCTATAATTATATCTACATCTTTCGTTGTTTTAATGGAAGGGCTTATAAGAGATATGCCGAAAATTTTTCTTAATTTTTCAACAATTTTATCTATATCATCTTCATTTTTACTTTTCACAAACAACTTGCCTGAATCTTTGTATACGGATACACCCTTAAATTCTTTCAGAGCATATTTAATACGGTCAATGAGCTTTTGCTCGAAAGATCCCCTGTTTTTTCCTTTTAAATATAATTCTCCAAAACTTACCGCAGCTATATTGTACATATTTATCCCCTCTTGCTTATGCTTCTTATATCTTTCACTGATTGTTTAATATTGTCAATTACGTATTCTACTTCTTCAGGCCTGTTAAAATAGCCAAGGCTGATACGTATTGTCCCTCCCCGGTATTCCCCGCCCAATTTTATGGCATCCAATATCCTGTTATCCTTTGATTTTGAAGAGCAGGCCGATCCGGTGGAAACGTAAATATTCCTGTCTTCCAAATAGTGAACCAGGACTTCTCCCGGCACGTTTTTAAAAGAAATATTAATAATATGAGGGGCTCCGTCTTCAGGACTGTTTATTCTTATATCATCAATTTCTTTAAGCTTTTTTACATATATGTCTTTTAAGCTGTAAAGTCTCTTTACATCCTCATTGAAATTGTCATAAATCAATTCACAGGCTTTTCCAAAGCCGATAATTCCTGTTGTGTTTTCGGTTCCCGGCCTGATTCCTCTCTCCTGACCTCCACCGTATACTAAAGGACTAATCTTTAAAGTCCTCCGGATATACAATCCTCCCACACCCTTAGGTCCATGGATTTTATGGCTGCTGAAGGATAATGTATCA
>CAZTXR010000030.1:0-7706 GCA_964617605.1 uncultured Clostridia bacterium
CATATGCCACACCCTTTGCACCATGGTATGTTTTGAAGAAGAACCCTATTATCAGCCATTTCAATCCTCCATAAAATTAAATTGCCTGTTTTAATAATATCATATTTCCGTCATTTTGCAAGAAATATTTCATTTTTTAACCAAAATGCAAGCAATAATTCATAAGGTGCAATTTTTATGGAAGAAAACGCATTTTTAACGTAAAAATGCAAGAATTAATAAAAAACTGCAAGCTATAAGCAGGAAAGTTCTGACAAGGGTCTGACAAGGGGACGGGGTTACTGTCATAATATTAAAAGTTTTTTTCAATAATGAATATTTCCGGAGGAGTGTTTTCTTTATTGATAAGGTTAATGTGAACTGCATTGTATTGCTTTTTATTCAAATGCTTTAAATAATCCGAAACTTTGGCGATTTCATAACCATTGTCGTGAGCAATATAAGCGGCTATATATATTCTGCCCGAGTTTTTTAACAATGGAATCAATGAATTTATGGAATTGATTGTAGTTTCCGGTCTTGTAAAAATTTCTTTATTGGATTTAGGAAGATAACCTAAATTAAATATGGCAGCATCTACCGTTTCCTTTAAATAATGTTCTATATTCTCATGTCCATCATGAATTATTTTATAATTCTTGTATTTACCATTCTCCTGCATAAGAAGTTTTGTTCTTTCTATAGCTTCAGCCTGTATATCAAATGCTGTTACAAAACCATCTGTACCTGCTAAATTACTTAAAAATAAAGTGTCATGTCCATTGCCGCATGTTAAGTCAATGAAATTTAAGTTTTGTTTTCCTTGATAGCTTGCCTTTATTAAGAAGTGAACAAATCCTGCAATTTGACCATATTTCTTGTCCATTTTTACCTCTTTAAAAATAGAATTTCATCATTGTTTAAATATTTCCATTGTCCAATTCTAAGCCCGCTTAAATTTATATCGCCAAATGAAATTCTTTTTAGTTTTATAACCGGATGCCCCACTGAATCAAACATTTTTCTAACCTGCCTGTTTTTTCCCTCATGAATACTTATTTGAACAATAGATTGACTATCATTTATTTCTGATAGTTTTACCTTAGCAGGTGCAGATATATAATTTTCAATTAAAACACCTGTTTTTAACTTATTTATGGAGTCTTCATTAATAACACCTTTAACAAGGGCTTCATAGGTTTTGTAAATAAGATATTTCGGATGCATTAATCTGTTGGCAAGTTCACCGTCATCTGTTAAAAGAAGCAGTCCTGAAGTGTTATAGTCAAGCCTTCCTATAGGGTATATTCTTTCTTTTATATTTATTAAATCAAGAACGGTTTTTCTGTTAAACTGATCCTTTACGGTTGTAACATAACCTTCAGGTTTGTATAGTTTTATATAAATATGTTCTTTCTTTTCTAAAACCTTTTTATTGTTTACTTCAATTATGTCCTGTTCCGGATCAATTTTGCTTCCAAGTTCATTTACAGTTTCTCCGTTAACCTTAACATGTCCTTGCAGGATTAGTTCTTCCGCTTTTCTTCTTGAGGTTATTCCGCACCTTGCTATATATTTTTGCAGCCGTTCTTCCGCCATAATATCGTCCTTTTTATTTTTTTTAAATCATAGGTCAAGCCGTTAATTAGGCTTGCTTCATACCGGTATAATAAATTTATTAAATTATATAAAACAGTTTATTATATTACCTTTTGAATTTATTATAATATAAATTTCATAAATTGTAAATCAGAATGACCTTTCGCTTGGTTTAGGCATAAAAAGGGTTGTTGTCGTCATGACAACAACCCCGTCCCCTCGTCATTCCCCTCGTCATTTTGATAAGGTTCCTGTGTGGATTATATCATTGCCTAAATATATATTGTAGCTTCCGCAAGATATTTTGCTTGAACCACTGTCAATATATTCGGGTATCAGCAAGGGCTCAAACCGTATTTGTTTAGTTTCTTCTTCTGTTAATATGCATCTAAAGCTTTCATTTATAAAGATGGGGCTTCCTTCTTGGCTATAGGCTGCAAATTGGCCCTTTTCAACTATACTGTATGATTTATAATTTTCAAATGCCCAGTCAAATATTTCATAGCTTTCATTAAACCAATTGTTATCATTTAAAAGAACCGCTATAATTTCTGTGCCTTCTTTTTCTGCAGAAGCAACCAAACACCTTCCCGCTGCCTTTGTATAACCTATTTTGATTCCTGTACCATATTCATACTGATAAACAACTTTGTTTTTGTTGTAAAAATAGTTATTTATACTGTTTGCCCTATATTTTTCAGCTTTTGCTATTTCCTTAAATGTATCATTTTTCATTGCATAAGCACTTATTAGGGCAAGGTCATAAGCAGTTGAATAATGGTTATCATTATGCAGGCCGCTTGGATTTACGAAATTTGTGTTCAGTGCACCTATTTCCCTGGCTTTTTCATTCATCATGGATATGAAACCTTTGGGATTACTAAGTCCTGCAAACTTAGCCAATGTTTCTGCCGCATCGTTTCCCGAGCGAAGTATGGTACCATATAACAAATCTAAGATTGAAACCTTCTGTTTAGGCTGTAGATAAATGCTTGAACCTTCAATACCCGTGCATTCAGGCGGTACTTCAATTTTTTTATTTAAGTTAGGAATGTTTTCTATTGCAAGAATAGCAGTCATTATTTTGGTTGTACTTGCAATGGGTAATTTTATATTTGCATTATGGGATTCAATAATTCTTCCCGATTCCTGATCTATTACAATGTATGCTTGAGCATAGACACCGGGCATAGCATAAACTGATGTAAATTGGCATGTTAAAATAAATGTAACTAATAATAATTTTATTGTCCTTTTAAATATCACTGTCTCTTTTCTCCCTTACATCTTTTATGAATGACATGATGTTCATTATTGACGATGTTATATCACCTGATGTTGTTTCATTGTTAATGTTGATAGTTCTAACATCCTTGGCCGGTGTTTCATAGACAAGAACTTGCGGATTAAGCTGTAAATTTACATAAGCTGCTCCAGCAAATGGTTTTAAATCTACTGAACGGAACTTTTTATCTATATCGCTGCCTCCTATTATAAAATTCATGTTAAGCTTTGATATAGCCAAATAATTGTTGTTATCGTATGTAATTTTACTGCTGATAAGCTTTTCGTTTTCTGTTAAATTATTTATATTGTCTAAAGTCGTTTTTATTATGCTCTCTATATCCTTACTCATGCTAATCCCCTTCCCTTTTTTATAGTTTACTTCCAAATAGGTTGACCTTTCTTTTGACTTCAAAAACTTCCTCTATGGCAGAGCTGTGTTCATCAACCTTATTATCTCCTAAAAAAGGAGAATTATAACAAAACAATTAGCCCCCAAGTATGGATTTTTTAATCATTCTGTTTACTAGAACAAATTCAAGTGCAATTGATTGTTTATCAGAAATGTATTCAGGATAAAAAAAAATATTTTTAATATAAAATATATTAAAGGCCTTTTTTAAATATTTAATATATTTCCTGTGATTTTCGTATATGTGCCTGACTTCAGTATCCTTATACTTTTTTATAATCTTTTCGCTCGTTAAATAATTATAGGTCTTTTCATATACATATTTCTTTTTTAAAAAAATTATATAAATGTTAACATACAAAAAAGAGTAAGAAATATTAATCTTTACTCTGCATTTAATATTAAGGTATATAAATATAAGCCCCCCCGTAATAATCAGTAATGTCCCCATAATTAATAATATTCCCATAATTCTAAAAATAAAAAGGTGACAAGACCCCCCTGTCACCTTGCTTCTTTTTCCTCCTCATTTTCTATTTCTATACGATTGAAATCCCCTGACAAACAAGGAAGTTCATCGATGGAGCTCAGCCCAAAATGCCTTAAGAATTCATCTGTTGTTGAATAAATAGTAGGTCTGCCGGGTTTGTCAAGTCTTCCTGCTTCTTTGATCAAAAATTTATCCAAAAGCCCTTTTACAACCTGAGAGCATTTAACCCCCCTTATTTGCTCAATTTCCACCTTTGTAACAGGCTGCTTATATGCAATTATGGACAATGTTTCCATTGCTGCGGTAGATAAATTTTTATTTACGGTACTTTGCAAGAGACTTTGAATATATTCGTAATTTTCTCTTTTTGTGGTCAATTGGTATGAAGAGCCGAATTTTTTTATAATAAGACCCTTATTTTCATTTTGACTATATTCATCTATCATTTCATTTAAAACAGATGTAATGTTGTGGGCTGGCAAATTCAAAATTTTTGATATTTCACTTATGTTTAAAGGTTCTCCCCATGCAAACATCAAGCTTTCCAAAACACTTTTAATATTCATGTTCTCTCCTATGAACTAATTATTATATCGCCGTACATGCTGTCCTGGTATATTTTCATTCCCTGTTTGTTTGAAAGTTCCAATACAGCTAAAAACAAGGTTATGACATATTCTCTTGATATACTTCCTTTTTCCTTAAAAGTATTAAATAATGAAACTTTACCAAACTTTTTTACTTTTTTTATTATATCATCCATGCAGTCTTTAACACGATAATTTTCCCTGTATACTTTAAATTTTTCCTCTTGTTCAATTTTAAAATTTTGTTTTTTTACTAATGATAGGTATACATTGTATAGCTCATAAACATTTATTTCATTTAAAAAAAGCTGTTCTGTATTAACATCACTTGTTATAGCCATTTCTTCCCTTGGTTTGGAAATATAAAAGCTGCTTTCATCCTCATACCTTTTCAGTTCTTCAGATATATCCTTGAACAGTTTGTATTCTAATAATTTAGTGACCAAATCCTGCCTTGGATCTTCTGACACTTCCTTTTGAGGTAAAAGCATCTGTGATTTTATTTCAATAAGCGTTGCTGCCATAAATATAAATTCGCTTGCAACATTCATATTAAATTGCATCATTTGTTTTAGATAGTCCAAGTATTGGTCAGTTATTTCAGCTATTGGTATGTCATAAATATCAATTTCTTTTTTTTCAATAAGATGAAACAAGAGATCAAAGGGCCCTTGAAAGACATTTATATTTACGGAATAATCCATTTACGGCCTCGCTTATCTTATAATAGTTTTTAAAAAGTTTTTCATATAAAATGCACCTAAGCTTTCCTTTTCAGCGTCATTTTCCGGATAGAGTTCAAATTCACCTAAAACTTGACCATCCTTGTGAAGTTTTGCAATTCCCACAGGAGTATCCTTGCTTAAAGGGGCTTTTAGATTTTCATCTATTACATATTCTAAATTAAAATCTTCAAGCTTGCAATTACTTTCTGTAAAATGGTAGATGTTTTCCTTTGAAACTATATTAATTGTATCTTGTTTGCCGCAATAAAGGGGTATTTTTGTAATTACATCCCCCTTTTTATGAAAAACAAGGTTTTTGTAATTTGCAAATCCTTCATTAAGTAATTTGGAAACTTCATTGAAACGAATTTTGGTATTGTCACAACCAAGTACAACAGCAATTAATGTTGTGTCATTTCTTCTTGCGGCTGCAGATAAGCAATATTTAGCTTCACTTGTGTATCCTGTCTTGCCTCCGATAAGACCGTCATAATTATTAATTAACCTGTTTGTATTTACTAATACTTGTTCTGAGTCCTTTTCTTTTCCAACATATACTGAATCCATCCATGTTAGTAAATATGTATTTACATAGTCATGCTTAAACAACTCTTGAGTCATTGTGGCAATATCTTTCGCACTTGTAAGGTGATTTGGGTCGGGAAGTCCTGTGACATTTGTAAATGTTGTATCATTCATCCCTAATTCTTTAGCCCTGTCGTTCATTGCTTTAACACAGCTCTCAACTGAACCGTACATAAATTCTGCCATGGCTACTGACGCATCATTGGCAGAACGCATGGATATGGCTTTTAGCATATTTTCTACAGTTTGTGTTTCATATGGTTCAATATATATCTGGCTTCCTCCCATGCCTGCTGCATTTTCCGATATTGTCATTTCCTGGTCCAATGTAATCTGACCGTCTTCCATTCTTTCGGATATCAATACTAAAAGCATTATTTTTGTGATACTTGCCGGCTGCATTTTGTCGTTTGCATTTTTTTCAAACAAAATCCTTCCGTCATCAGCATTAATTAAAATTGCCGAGCGGGACTGCATGTCTTCGGGACTTATTCCATATGCAGGAACAATCATCATATTTAATAAAATGATAAACAAAAAAAACATGGTTATAATTTTCTTCATAAATGTACCTCCTTTTTATGTAGAATAACCATATTTTGTTGATTCATACATTATTAAGATGATGAAATCTTGCAGTTTTATTCACCAAAATATTTGCTCCTTTGCTTGCATTTTTGAGAAGCAAAGTTTCGATAAAGGACACCTTTGTCGAAATTACTGTAATTTAGTCTATTTCCTGGTTTTTATAATTTGATTTTTAACACTTTTTCCCTCTATATTATTTTCGATATTAAAAATATCCAGTATAGTTTTCCCAATGAATGCAAATGAATCTAAAATCCCAAGATTGTTGTCTTCCATGATATTATCCCCGTAAAATATAAGCGGGATATATTCTCTTGAATGATCAGTGCTTTCTGTAGTAGGGTCGCATCCATGGTCTGCTGTAATGATTAAAAGATCAGTTTCCTTTAAATTATCCAATATTTCAGGAAGATTTTTGTCGAAGTGCATTAAAGCATCTGCATATCCCCGGACATTGTTTCTGTGTCCATAAATCATGTCAAAATCAACCAAATTAGTAAATATCAAACCTTCTGTATCTTCCTTAATGGCAGCTATTGTTGCCAAAATTCCATCCTCATTGTTTTTTGTATGATTTGATTTTGTAATACCCTTGTTTGCAAATATATCTTCTATTTTGCCAATGGCATAAACCTCTTTGCCGTTGTTTTTAACATAATCAAGCAAAGTATCCTTATAGGGTTCCAAGGAGAAATCTTTTCTGTTGCCGGTTCTTACAAAATTTCCTTCATCACCTGTAAATGGTCTTGCAATAACTCTGCCTACCCCATGTTCTCCCTGAAGCATATCTCTTGCAATTCTACAAATATTATATAATTCATCCAAGGGAACAACTTCTTCATGGGCTGCTATTTGAAATACGCTGTCAGCAGATGTATAGACTATTAAGTTTCCGGTTTCCACATGTTCCTTGCCTAATTCTTTGATTATTTCTGTTCCTGAAGCTGCATAATTTCCTATAACCTTCCTGCCTGCCTTTTTTTCAAACTCTTTAATCAGGCTGTCGGGAAAGCCATTTGGATATGTTGGAAAGGCTTTGTCGAGTATCAATCCGCTGATTTCCCAATGACCCGTAGTTGTATCCTTCCCTTTAGATTTTTCATTACACTTTGCAACTGAACCTTTAAAAGAATCCGAAGACTTTAAATTTTCAAATCCATCAATATTCAAAAGACCTAATTTTTCTAAATTTGGTAATGAAAAGTTCTCTGCATTTTTGTATATGTTTTTTAGGGTGTTGCTGCCTTCATCTCCATATTCATAAGCATCGGGAAGTTCACCTGCTCCCACACTGTCTAATACTATAAGTATTGCTCGTTTTATCATATGTGTCTCCTTTTTAATATATCTTACTTTAATTTGAACCTAAGTTTTGCACACAAATTTATTTGTTCATTTCTGTTAATTATTATTATACCTGATTTTAGCAGTCTCAATCAACAATATTTGGGGAAATT
>CAZTXR010000030.1:7806-12192 GCA_964617605.1 uncultured Clostridia bacterium
AGAGGTGTGTCCACCTTACTTTCACTCTCTCGGAAAAAGTCTTTTAAAAACTTCCAATGATTTGGACTCTACTTTATTTACATAGCTTTCTGCAGCACCTACACTGCTAAGACCCATCAATTCTTGAACCGTACCAAGATCAGCTCCCTTAGACAAGAGATGAACAGCAAATGAATTTCTTAGGATTTGAGGAGTTAATTCTTTATCAAAATTCATTTTCTTTTCATAAGATTTAAGTATTTTCCAAATTCCCTGTCTTGATATGGGTTCACCGGATATATTTATGAACAAAAACTCATTTTCTTCAGATGATTTAATATGTCTAAAATTATTTAAATAGCTGTCTATTGCACTTATGGCATTTTTGCTTAAAGGAATAATTCTTTCTTTTTCTCCTTCAATACTAATAATACCTGCACTTAAATTTGTTTGATAAATTTTGATATTTATAAGTTCAGACACCCTTATTCCTGAAGAATACATAAGTTCTAACATTGCTAAGTCCCTGATACCTTTAAATTTATTTCTATTTGGCAGTATCATAATCTGGTCTATTTCTTCTACTGAAAGTATGGCAGGTCTCTTTTTAACTTGTTTTGGGCTATGAATACTAACTGAAGGATTGTCCTTAATTTGTTTTTCATTTTTCATATAATCAAAAAAATTTTTTAATGCTGAAATAGTCCTTGCCAATGTTGATGAGCTTTTGCCATCCTTTTGCAAGGCAACAAGATATGTTAAAATATGTGACCTTTTTGTGTCATATAAATTAAGCCCATATTCATCAAAAATGTATTCTTTGAACCTTTCAACATCTCGTATGTAGGACTTAATTGTACTTTCGCTTAAATTTCTTTGATTAAGAAATATTTTATAATTTGTATTATCCATTATCTCACCATCAACCTGCTCAATATTAATATATAAAAGCTGTACAAAATAGTGTAAACTGTTACAATCAATAAATAAAACACGGAAATCCTGATATAGCTATATATAATTATATCAAATTTCCGAGAAATAGTCTCTATGTTTTTTGCTTTTTTAGTATATTTCGATATGGTGTTTGAAATAAAAGTAAAATAAAGTAAAATTGGAAAGAAAATAAAATAATCAGTAAATGTAAGCAAGAAATATTTAAAGTCAATGCCTACAGTCCTAATAATATATATAACGGATAGTCCGTAATATATTGAAATAAATCCGAATAAAGCCAAGGACACATTGCCCTGTCCTATAATTGTCAAAAATATTACCGCTAAAAAATAAATAATATTTCTTTTAAAAGACATAAAAAATATTTCCGACAAGGACATATGACTTATACTTTCATATTTAATTTGTGTCATTGTTCCTTTCCCGGTCAAGGCAAAAATCAATGCCGATAATATCAGTGAAACAATAAGTATTGCAATAAATATTAAAAACCTTCTGTTTTCAGACTTTATCAGCTTCTTTAGTGTATTGTTCATAAAAAACCTCCTGTAAAGCTTTGTATAATATATGCTTGTACAGGAGTTTTAATTCGTATGTATTTAAATTTATGAATAGAGCCAATGCATTAATCCGATTAATGTTTTGCCGTCTCTTATCCTAGCGGTTTCAAGCATCTTTATTACTTCTTCCTTTGTAACTTCAATAGTTTCGATACATTCATCCTCATCGAAATTAACGGATTTAAAAACTAAATCATGAGCCTCAAACAAATATACTTTTTCATTTGAAAAACCGGGAGATGTATAAAATTCATATAGCAATTTAATACTTCCGGCTCTATATCCGGTTTCTTCTTCTAATTCCCTTAAAGCCCCTTCTTGCGGTTCCTCAGCAATATTAAGGATTCCGGCAGGTAATTCATATAAAAATTCTTCAATAGCTTTTCTGTACTGCCTTACCAAGAGTATCTTGGAATCTTTATTTACAGCCAAAATACAAACTGCACTTTTATGTTCAACAATTTCCCTTTTAGCATATTTTTTATTTTGAAGTTCAACTGTATCAACTCTCAAATTCAAAATTTTTCCTTCAAAAATTTTTTCGCTTTTTACTGTAATTTCCGTGTTCAACTAATGCCTCCTATAATTACAAGATTGCAATTTAAATAACTTGCAATTTATTAATTGTTCGACTAATTTTAATAATAATAAATGTTTTTGTCAAGACAATTTGCACAGGAGCACTGAAGCTATGTGTTAAATCTTATGATACCTTTTGTTCCAAACGCAATTTGTCTGATATCATTGCTATAAATTCTGAATTGGTTGGTTTCCCCTTGTTATTATGAATAGTGTAGCCAAATATGTTATTGATTGTTTCAATTTTTCCCCTGGTCCAGGCTACTTCAATGGCATGACGGATAGCTCTTTCAACCCTGCTTGGGGTAGTTGAATATTTCACTGCTATCATAGGGTATAATTCCTTTGTAATAGCTCCCAATAACTCAATGTTGTTTATAACATCAATTATTGATGTTCGCAAATACTGATAACCCTTTATATGAGCAGGTACACCTACTTCATGCAAAATTTCGGTTATTTTAACTTCTAAGCTTAATTCAGTGTTTATTATATCATTGTTAACGATTTCTCTGGTTTTATATTGTACCCTTGATGTTTCCAATTCTGAAATCTGCAGTAACCTGTCAGCAAATGATTCAAAATTAAATGGCTTCACAATATAATAATCTACCCCCATATTAATAGCCCTCTGCGTAACCTTGTCATGGCCTACGGCAGACAAAACTATTACTTTCGGAAATTTGTTTAACTCTTTTTTGTGAAGCCTTTCCAATACCCCTAATCCGTCTAAATGAGGCATAATAATGTCAAGAATTAGTATGTCGGGTTCATATTTTTCGACAGATTCCAATGCCTTTAGTCCATCATCAGCCATGTCAACTATGTCAAAAACCTTTTTGCTGAGTAAGAAATCCTTCAAGATTAGCCGAAATTCTTTATTGTCATCAGCAATCACCACATTAACTTTTTTCTGCATATTGATTCTCCCCCAATATTTTTTTATTACTATAAAGTACTCAAAAGAATAAAAAAACTATTTTTATCTTAAAAAATAACCTTTTTAATTCTTTTCTTGTAGATAAAATAGTATATATGTCTATTATATACTATCCTATCCAAATTATACTAAAAATTTTGTCGATAAACAATTAAATATTTAATAATTTATTAAAACTATATTAATTTTGTCTTATAAGAACATTAAAATAATTTAATCATATACCTTATCCAGAATCCATTCAATATAAATACCGTAGCCTTTTGAAGGATCATTCATAAATACATGGGTTACTGCTCCCACAATTTTATTGTTCTGTATAACAGGACTTCCGCTCATACCTTGTATTATTCCGTTTGTAAGCTGCAATAATTCATCATCTGTTATTTTAATTACAAAACTTTTTTCACCTGGCTTATTTTGATAAAATATTTTGGTTATTTCAATATCGTATATTTTTATTTCATTATTGATACAAGAAATTATATTTGCAGGTCCTAACTTTATTCCTTCCTTTTTTCCCACTTCTATTAAGTTCTTGCTGAAATATCCCATACTTTTTTCATTTATCTCACCGTAAATTCCAAAGTCAGTATTATCATGAACGGTTCCCAAACTATCTTCATCCTTTACTATATAACCTATAATTTCTCCCGGTTCTCCCTTTTTACCAAGTTTTATGCTTGTTATATTAGCTCTTGAAATGGTGCCGGATTCTATATCAATTAAATTTCCCGTTTCAGAGCTTGATATACCATGGCCTATGGCACTGTAATTACCGGTGACAGGGTCTACAAATGTAATTGTTCCAATTCCGGCCATATTATCTCTTGCCCAAAACCCGAATTTGATTTCATCACTGTCAAGCCTTTGTACAGGTGTAATCATAATATTATAAATTTTGCCGGCTCTTTCAACTTTAAAATTATATTGTTTAAGCCCATTTTCCTCTGTATAATCTATTATGTCATATTTACCCAACTTTTTTGAATCTATTTCAAGTATCTTATCTCCTAATTGAATTCCTGCAAGCTTTGCAGGTGACATAGATATATTATCTTCATTTATTATGTCGGCTAAACCAACAACCAAGACACCCTCTGTATTTAATTCTACACCGATTGTTTGACCACCCGGTATAACATATTTGCCGTCTGTTTCAATTACTTGATCATTTTGTGCAAACTTGTATGGATTAGTTTTTAAATCAAAACCAAAAAAAACAGCTGTCATTAATACCGCAATAAAAAAAATAAAGAATAAAACCCTTTTAGCGAAATTTATCATTATGCTCTCCTAATAGTTTTATCCTTAATTTTACCATAAGAAACTTGTTCTATTCACTTATTTTACTGTTAAATTCTATCAATT
>CAZTXR010000031.1:0-12141 GCA_964617605.1 uncultured Clostridia bacterium
CAGATAAAGAATTTAATTGCTAATGCATTAAAAGATTTCGCTTCAAATCTGTTAAATGAACAGGAGTGAAGATATGTCTGAAAAATTAGTAAAACAAACCATAGGCAAAGTTTTCAACCAATTAGCTGATACATTAGTTAGCGGGGAGTACGGTAATAAACCAAAAGTTTTAGTTACTGCTTTGGGAAGCGAACACGGAGAAGAAGAAGTGATAAAGGCTTGTGTAAGCGCTGCAAAATCTGGCATTGATACAAGAGCTATAACAACAAAAGCTTACGAGGGTCTTAAATGTGAAGTAGTAAAGTCTGAAGACGATGCACATAAAAAGATGGAAGAATTGTTGGATTCAGGGGATGTTGAGGCTGCCGTAACAATGCACTATCCATTTCCTATCGGTGTATCAACTGTAGGAAGAATTATTTCACCGGGTAAAGGACGTGAAATGTTTATTGCTACGACAACAGGAACATCTTCTACCGACAAAGTTGAGGGAATGGTTAAGAATGCTATTTACGGTTTAATTACCGCTAAAGCTTGCGGAATTAAAAATCCTACTGTAGGGATCTTAAACATAGATGGAGCCAGACAAACTGAAATAGCCTTGAACAAGCTTAAAAATAAGGGCTATGATATACAATTTGCTGCTTCCAACAGATCAGACGGCGGAGCTGTTATGAGAGGTAACGATTTATTGACAGGCTCCTGTGATGTTATGGTCATGGATTCTCTTACGGGAAATTTAATGATTAAAATATTTTCTTCCTACACTACCGGGGGAAGCTTTGAATCATTGGGTTATGGCTACGGTCCCGGAATAGGAGAGGCTTTTAACAAGCTCATACTTATTATTTCAAGAGCCTCGGGGGCCCCTTTAATTGATGGAGCAATAAGATATGCGGGGGATTTAATAAAGGGCAATTGTATGCAAATTGCCAAAGAAGAATTTGAAAAGGCTAAAAGGGCAGGATTAGATTCCATTTTAGAGGAAATAAAGGCATCAAAAAAACCTCAGGAAGAAGCTAATGAAATTCAAGCACCTAAAAAAGAAGTAGTTATTTCTCAAATTTCAGGAATAGAAATAATGGATTTGGAAGATGCGGTTAAATTATTGTGGAAAAACAATGTTTATGCTGAAAGCGGCATGGGCTGTACGGGACCTATTATTTTAGTAAGCGAATTCAATACAAATATTGCTTTAAAAATTTTAGCAGATAATAACTATATAGCAAAAGAACAAACAGACTGCTGATGCCCTTTATGACCTAACCCAATTTCTTCGACCTTTAGGGAGGGAGAAAGAAATCTTTGTCTAAATAATTTAGATGAAGATTTTTTTTGTGAGGAAGATAGCCTTTATGCCTTAAATGCATAAAATACTTCGCCTATGCTTAGGATTATAAGATAATTGGGTGTACTTATTAACTATTTTATTAATGATTTTTATTACTATTTATTATTTTGTTGAAAAATTATGATTTTTTGTTATAATGTATTTATGAGGAGTGATATATCATGAAAATGGGCTTTGAATTAAATCTTTCTCAAACCCAAAAGCTTATTATGACACCGGAATTAAGGCAAGCTATACAAATATTACAATTTAATAATGTGGAGTTGACAGATTATATTAACAAACAATTAGAAGTTAATCCTTTTTTGGAGTCTGTCGATAACAAAAGTGATGAATCCTCTTCAAACGACGACCGTGCAATAGAGAACAAAGATAAGGATGAGGTTGATTGGACAGAATTAGCTGAAAGATATGATGATTTAAGCTATAAAGCATATGAAAGAAATACAGATGTTGAAAGCAAACAATCATTTGAAAGCTACACTTCCAAAAAGTTATCCTTAAAGGATCATTTGATGGTGCAGTTAGGCATGACTGTAAAATCTAACAAAGAAAAGCGCATTGGAGAATTCGTAATTGAATCTTTGGATAACAAAGGCTATTTGGGTTGTTCTCTTCAAGATATAAGTTTATTAATAAATGAAGATGTGGTAGAAGTTGAGAGAGTTTTAAGACTAATTCAAACTTTTGACCCGGTAGGCATTGCAGCTCGAAGTTTAAGTGAATGTCTCATGATACAGCTTAAGGAAAAAGGAATTCAGGACAAAAATGCATATATAATTGCCGAAAACTATCTTGAAGAAATTGCTGCTAACAAAATACAAAAAATAGCAAAAAACCTTCATATATCAGTTAATAGGGTACAAAGTATTTGTGACATTATAAAAATGCTTGAGCCGAAACCTTCAAGAGGCTTTATAGTCGATAGTGACAATATCAGGTACATAGTACCCGATGTAACAATAGAAAAGATTAATGATGAATATATTATTATTGTTAATGACAGCTACCTGCCTACGCTTACCATAAGCAACTACTACAAAAATATGACAAATGGTTTAAATGATAAGGAAGCAAGTAAATTTTTATCTGATAAATTAAATTCATCAATGTGGTTGATAAAAAGTATTGAGCAGAGAAGAATGACCTTGTACAAGGTTGTCGAATCCATTCTAAAATATCAGCGCAAATTTTTTGATGAAGGTAAGTCTGCTTTAAAGCCTTTAGTATTAAAGGATGTGGCAGATGATATCGGTGTACATGAATCAACCGTAAGCAGAGCAACAAACGGAAAATACGTTCAGACACCAAGAGGACTGTATGAACTGAAATATTTTTTTGCAAGCAGCTTAAGTGAAACCGATGGAATCGGGGTATCATCCACAAGTGTGAAAAACACAATACAAAAATTAATAGATACAGAAAATTCACAAAAACCATTAAGTGACCAAAAAATAGCAGAAAAATTAAATGATGAGGGTATAAATATTTCAAGGAGAACTGTGGCAAAATACAGAGATGAAATGAGAATACCGTCATCATCTATGAGAAGAAGATACTAAATGTCATTCTGCAGGTCTTGCCTGAGGCATCTCATTGGGTCAAGGAGTTCCCTTGCTTATGAGATCCTTCTTCACAAGTCCGCAAGTCGGGATGACATTTTTTTTATAAAATGATACACAATACTTATATAGTATGTTATAATTCAATTATTGAACCTTTCATTTCAAATGTTCATCCTAATTCAAGCCTTTATTAAATCCGAAAATTAATTAATTTACTCTTGCAAATTAATATTAGTGTGATAGAATTAACTTAGGGACATAAATTGAGTTACAGGGACAATAAACAGCCCGGAGGTTACATGGATATCAATAATATTTTTGAAATACAAAAAAAGATTGTTCCGGAAATTGTAGAACTTATGATGAAAAGATATGAAATCATGAAAGTCATCAGTATTTTTCAGCCTGTGGGCAGAAGATTTTTGTCCGCTAAATTAGGAATTTCTGAAAGAACAATTCGTACCGAAATTGATAAGTTAAAAGAAATTAATTTAATCCGTATTAATTCTTCAGGTGTTGAACTAACCGAAGAAGGACAAAAAACATTATCTGATATTCACGGTACATTTTATTACATAAAAAATTTATCGGATATAGAAATTAAGCTTATGGAAAAACTTAATTTAAAACGAGTTGCTGTGGTATCGGGGAACTCTGAAAATGACAGTTTTTCTTTTAATGAATTAGGCACAAGGGCAGCAGAAATTGTTTTAGAAAACTTAAAAAATGATACCGTATTAGGTATTACCGGCGGTACTACAATGGCTAACTTAGTCAAGCAAATGAAAAGAAAAAAAGGAATAAAAAACCTTTTAGTTTTGCCTGCAAGAGGAGGACTTAGCGAAGAACTTGAAATACAAGCAAATACTATTGCAGCAAATTTAGCCGAAAAATTAGATGCTTCATACAAACTCCTGCATATTCCTGATAACTTGGATGAGAATTCTTTGTTTGTGTTAAAAAACAACAAACTGATTAGTGATGTTTTGGATGATATAAAAAAAATAGATTTGTTGATTTTTGGAATAGGAAATGCTAAGGATATGGCAATCAGAAGGAAATCAGAAAACAGTGTATTTGAAAAAATAGAAAAGGAAAATTTAACTGCAGAAGCTTTTGGTTATTACTTTAATAATTTGGGTAATGTAAGAATGCAGAATAATTCTGTAGGAATTACACTTGAAAATTTTAGTAGGATTAATACTGCAATTGGTGTTGCAGCAGGAAGTTCAAAAGCTGAAGCAATTTATGCAGTGACAAAGTTCAGCAATAATTTTATCCTTGTGACAGATGAAGCTGCCGCAAAAAGGATATTAGAATTATAAAATATAAAATATAAATTCATGGAGGATAATATGGTAAGAGTAGCAATTAACGGATTTGGAAGAATTGGAAGATTGGCATTGAGGCTGATGGCCAAAGATGAAAATTTTAAGGTTGTGGCAATCAACTCAAATTCTGATGCGGAAACATTAACATATTTACTGAAGTATGATACTGCACACGGCAATTTCATGACTGATAAAATTACATACACGGATAATATTATTTATGTTGATGGCAAAGAAATAATAACATCAAGAGTAAAAGAACCAGAAAATTGCAAGTGGAAGGAATTAGACATAGACTTGGTAATTGACTGTACAGGCAAATTTAACGACAGACTATCAGCGGAAGCCCACATTAAGGCAGGTGCTAAAAAGGTACTTCTGTCAGCACCGGCTAAAGGAGATTTAAAAACTATTGTCTACAATGTAAATCACAATATCCTTGATGGTACAGAAACTGTTGTGTCTGCAGCATCATGCACAACAAACTGCTTAGCCCCTTTAGCAAAAGTATTAAATGATGAATTTGGAATAGTTAAAGGTTTAATGACTACGGTTCATGCTTACACTAATGACCAAAATATTCATGATAACTCACATAAAAGCGGCATTAGAGCAAGAAGGGGCCGTGCAGCAGCCGCTAATATTGTTCCTGCATCAACAGGTGCAGCTAAAACAGTAGGAGTAGTGCTTCCTGAATTAAAAGGAAGACTTGACGGCATTGCTCTTCGTGTTCCCACAATAACAGGTTCAGTTGTTGATTTAACTGTAGAATTCGAAAGAAATGTAACTGTCGAAGAGATAAATGAAGCAATTAAAAATGCTTCCAATGAAACATTGGCTTATACAGAAGATCCAATAGTATCAAGCGATGTTATAGGTAGTAGCTATGCATGTATATTTGATGGGTTATCTACTCAAATAATTGAAGCTGACGGAAAACAGTTAGTTAAATTAATTGCTTGGTATGACAATGAAATGTCTTTTACAAACCAATTGGTAAGAGTAGCAAAATATTGGGGAGAAAAGAAATAAAGATACCCTTTATGACCGAACCCAATTTATGCGACGCAAGAAGCAAATAAATTGGAGACCGCGTTCACTATGGAGGTTTGTTATGAACAAAAAAACTCTAAAGGATTTAGTCCTGCAAAATAAAAAAGTATTGGTAAGATGTGATTTTAATGTTCCTTTTGACAAAGAAGGAAATATTACGGATGATACAAGAATAGTTGCATCCCTTCCAACCATAAAATATCTTTTGGATAAGGGGGCTGCTCTTATATTGATGTCGCACCTGGGAAGGCCTGAGGGTGAGCCAAACAAAAAATACTCCCTGCAGCCTGTGGCTCAAAGATTAAGTTCACTGTTAGGCAAAGGTGTATGTTTTGAAGACTGTGACATGGTAGTAGATGAAAGAGTAAAAATAAATGCTGCAAAGCTTAAGCCCGGAGATATAATGCTTCTGCAAAATACGAGATTTCGTAAAGAAGAAACCAAAAACAAGGGGGATTTTGCAAAGGATTTGGCTTCTCTTGGCGAATTATTCGTAAATGATGCATTTGGAACAGCTCACAGAGCACATTCCTCAAATGTCGGCATATGTGAATATCTGCCTTCAGCCCTTGGACTTTTGGTTGAAAAAGAAGTGGAGATAATGGGTAATGCATTAAAAGATCCTAAAAGACCGCTTACGGCTATTTTAGGCGGAGCAAAAGTTTCCGATAAAATAGCAGTTATAGAAAATTTATTAAAAATTGCAGATAATATCTTAATTGGGGGAGGTATGATGTATACTTTTCTTAAGGCAGAAGGTTATAATATCGGTAAATCCCTTTTGGAAGAAGATAAAATCGATTTAGCAAAGAAATTAATTGATAAAGCTAAATTATGCAATGTACAATTATTATTGCCGGTAGATACTGTTGTTGCAAATGAGTTCAAAAACGACACTGAATTCTTCACAGTTGATGTCAGGAATATTCCTGATGAATACATGGGTCTTGATATAGGTGAAAAAACAATAAAATTATTCATTGATGTAATAAAAAACT
Source organism: uncultured Clostridia bacterium (assembly GCA_964617605.1). Taxonomy (GTDB): domain Bacteria; phylum Bacillota; class Clostridia; order Tissierellales; family Sedimentibacteraceae; genus Sedimentibacter. Next base: position 6,299 of record CAZTXR010000031.1, read on the forward strand.
CAAAAACAATAATTTGGAACGGACCCTTAGGTGTTTTTGAAATGGATAACTTTGCTAAGGGGACAAATTCAATTGCAAAAGCAATGGCTGACAATAAGGAAGCGGTTTCTGTAATCGGAGGAGGAGACAGTGCGGCTGCAGTTGAAAAAATAGGCTTAGCTGACGAAATTACCCATATTTCAACAGGTGGCGGAGCCTCGCTGGAATTCTTGGAAGGTAAAATCTTACCCGGAATTGATGCGGTAGATAATATATAGGAAAGGGGGGGGACGGTTCTCGCCGGACAACTTTCAGTAAATTTAGGTCATGCAGAGGAAGGGTTAAAGGAATGTCCCCATATTAGGAGGTAGTATGAGAAAGCCATTAATAGCCGGTAATTGGAAAATGAATAAAGATGTGAAGGAAGGTCTTGAACTGGCAAAAGCTTTAAAATGTTCCCGGTTGGATGATGATGTCAACGTCTTGATTTGTCCTCCTTTTACATCTATATATGCAATTATTGATGAATTAAAAAAATCATCAATAAAAATAGGTGCACAAAATATGCATTTTGAAAACAGCGGTGCATTTACCGGAGAAGTATCACCCTCTATGCTAAAATGTATGGGTGTTGAATATGTAATAATCGGGCATTCTGAGAGAAGACAGCATTTCGGGGAAACAGATCAAATTATAAATAAAAAAATCAAGGCTGCTTTACAAAATGGTTTAAAACCTATTCTTTGCCTAGGAGAATCTTTGAAGCAAAGGGAAATGGGTATGCAAGGGGCAACTGTCAGAAAGCAGTTGACAATCGATTTGAAAGGCATAGACATAAATGATGCCTTAAATATAGTTGTTGCATATGAGCCTATATGGGCAATCGGAACAGGACTGACTGCCAGCAATGAGCAGGCAAATGAAATGGCTTCCTATATAAGAAATATATTAGGAGAAATCTTCACAAAGGAATATGCTGATGACATGATTATTCAATATGGCGGCAGCGTTAAAGCATCCAATATAAGTGAATTAATGAGTCAATCGGATATAGATGGAGCTTTAGTTGGAGGAGCAAGCTTAATTGCTGATGAATTTATTAAAATTGTTAATTTTGAAAAATAGAAAGGTAAGCTATGAATAAAGTAACTGCATTGATTATACTTGACGGATGGGGCATAGGACCGGATTATGAAGGAAATGCTATAAAAAGAGCAAAGACACCAAACTTTGATGTTTTGATGAGAAGATATCCCAATACAACTTTATCAACCAGTGGATATGATGTTGGTCTGCCAAAAGGACAAATGGGCAATTCAGAGGTAGGGCATTTAAATATTGGGGCCGGTAGAATTGTATATCAGGACTTAACCAGAATAACTATGTCTATTGAAAACGGAGAGTTTTATGAAAATAAATCCTTGTTAAATGCCATAAAGCATGCAAAAAACAATAATTCAACACTTCATTTAATAGGTCTTTTGTCAGATGGAGGAGTGCATAGCCATAATACCCATTTATACAGCTTGATTGAACTTGCTAAAAATAACAATTTGAATGATGTACAAATACATTGCATTACTGATGGTCGGGATGTCAGTCCTACAAGCAGCCCTAATTACATAAAGGAATTAATGAAGAAAATTAAAGAGATAGGACTGGGACGCATCTCCTCGATTATGGGAAGATACTATGCCATGGACAGAAACAGACAGTGGGACAGGGTTGAATTAGCTTACAATGCTTTAACCAAAGGCATAGGTGAAAAATTCAAAGATCCTCTTGAAGCAATAAAATCATCTTACTTAAACGGGGTTACAGATGAGTTTATTAAACCACTGTTGATTGAAAAGGAAAACGGAGATCTTGGAACAGTCAAGGACCATGATGCAATTATTTTCTTTAATTTTAGACCTGACAGAGCAAGAGAAATAACAAGAGCCTTTGTTGATGATGATTTCCCGTATTTTGACAGAAAAAAATTAATTACAAAATATGTTTGTATGACTTTGTATGATAAAACTATTGAAAATGTAGAAATAGCATACAAACCAAATTTTGTACAAAAAACTTTGGGAGAATATTTAAGCAGTCTTGATATAAAGCAATTAAGGGCGGCAGAAACAGAAAAATATGCTCATGTTACTTATTTTTTCAATGGTGAAATAGAGGAGCCTTTTAAAAATGAGGTTAGAATTCTAATACCGTCACCCGATGTTCCTACTTATGATCTAAAGCCTGAAATGAGTGCTTTTGAGCTTAAAGATATGATAATGGAACAATTGGAAAAGGACATTTATCAAGCAATGATAATTAATTTTGCAAATCCTGACATGGTTGGACATACAGGAGATATAGAAGCAGCCGTAAAGGCTGTGGAAGCTGTTGATAAATGTTTGGGTGAAATTGTAAACTATATAATAAGAGTTGAAGGAACGGCAATAATTACATCAGATCATGGCAACTGCGAAGAAATGTTTGACAGGGAAAGCCTGGATAAAATTACCTCTCATTCTACCAACAAAGTTCCTTTTATAGTTGTAGACAGCAAAAAATTTAAATTAAAAGAAGGAATTTTAGCTGATGTTGCACCCACAATGCTGGAGCTTATGGGTCTTGAAAAACCGATAGAGATGACAGGAAACAGTTTGATAGTTCATAATAAATAAAGGAGATAAATCATGACGATAATATCAGATGTATATGCAAGAGAAATATTAGATTCAAGAGCAAATCCAACAATTGAAGTTGAAGTTTGGACAGAATGCGGAGGATACGGAAGAGCAGGTGTACCCTCCGGTGCTTCAACAGGAGCCTTTGAGGCTGTAGAGCTTAGAGACGGTGACAAAAATAGATATTTAGGCAAAGGTGTGTTAACAGCTGTTGATAATGTTAACAATATTATTGCCCCTGAATTAATAGGAAGAGATTCATTGAATCAAAAAGAAATTGACAAAGTGTTAATTGAACTTGATGGCACAGCAAATAAAGGTAAATTAGGTGCTAATGCTATTTTGGGGGTTTCTATGGCTGTTGCCAAAGCAGCTTCAGACTCTTTGGGCTTGCCTTTATATCAATATCTTGGCGGAGTCAACGGCAAGGTATTGCCTGTACCAATGATGAATATTTTAAACGGGGGACAGCATGCAGATAATAATGTAGATATTCAGGAATTTATGATAATGCCCGTCGGGGCTGAGAGCTTTAAAGAAGCTTTAAGAATAGGAGCTGAAATATTCCATAATTTAAAAGGCGTTTTGAAGAAAAGGGGATTAAATACAGCTGTTGGTGATGAAGGCGGCTTTGCACCAAATTTATCATCAAACGAAGAAGCCTTGGTTACAATAGTAGAAGCAATAAAAAATGCCGGCTACACTCCGGGAAAAGATGTTATGTTAGCCCTTGATGTAGCAGCTACAGAATTATATAATCCCGAAACAAAAATATATAATTTATCAGGTGAAGGCAGAAAGTTTACTCAGGCTGAAATGGTTGATTATTATGCAGACTTGGTAAGCAAATATCCTATCATATCAATTGAAGACGGTATGAATGAAGAGGATTGGGAAGGCTGGAAGATACTTACTGAAAAATTGGGCGATAAAATACAGCTCGTAGGAGATGATTTATTCGTAACAAATACAGAAAGATTAAAAAAAGGTATTGAATTAGGCGTAGCAAATTCGGTTTTAATAAAATTAAATCAAATAGGAACAATAACGGAAACATTGGATACGATAGAGATGGCAAAAAGAGCAGGTTATACAGCTGTTGTTTCCCATCGCTCCGGAGAAACTGATGATTCTATCATAGCTGATTTAGTAGTTGCAGTTAATGCAGGGCAAATAAAAACCGGAGCCCCTTCAAGGATGGATAGGGTTGCTAAATATAACCAGCTTTTAAGATTGGAAGATAATTTAGGTGACGCGGCACAGTATAAGGGATGGGAAGTTTTCTACAATATATAGGTAGGGTAGGTAGGGGGACACGCCTTTAGTCAAGGGTAAGTCTTTCGGGTAAAAGGAATGTCCCCGTCAGGTGGGTAGTTTTCCCGTCGTTGTACTATTGCTATGCAATTATTGTGCATTTGACAAAAAATATATTGATTTCATTTACTATTGATGTTATAATCCTAATGTTATGCAGATGGAGAGGCAGGAGGTGTTACAGTGGAAGTAGTAGTAAGAATTCTTTTGATAATCGCGAGCTTAATATTAATTGCAAGTATTTTGCTTCAATCAGGTAAATCAGCCGGAATGTCGGGTGAAATAGCAGGTGGGGCAGAGTCTATTTGGGGCAAAAATAAAGGAAGAAGTTTCGAAGGAAAATTAGAAAAAGCTACAACTATATCAGCAATTATATTTGTAATTGCTTCATTAATATTAGTTGCAATTCAATAATATTATGTAATTTCTTGGAGATAATGTAAATTGACTTATTCTAATGTTTAATAATGTTAGAATAAATTTTAATGTTCATTGGCGGTAAATGACTGCTAAACTGTAAATTATAAAATTACTATGGAGGAAACAAATAAATGGATATTTTAATTATAGCTCCTATAGTGGGAGTTTTGGCATTGCTGTTTGCTGTTTATAAGGCATCAAGTATAAACAAAGCAGAGCCGGGTAATGAGAGAATGCAAGAAATTGCCTCATACATACATGAAGGTGCAATGGCATTTCTAGCGAGACAATATAAGTCAGTTGGTATTTTCGCAATAGTAATGTTCTTTATTCTAGGATTCGCAATTAATTGGCCAACTGCAATAGCATTTGCTGCAGGAGCTTTATGCTCAACACTTGCAGGATACTATGGAATGACAGTTGCAACAAAAGCTAATGTGAGAACTGCAAATGCAGCGATGACATCAGGTATGAACAAAGCACTTGACATTGCATTTTCAGGCGGGTCAGTAATGGGTATGACGGTTGTAGGCCTTGGTCTTTTGGGAACAGGCGCATTTTGGATGATTTTTAAGGATGCAAACATCGTAACAGGATTTAGTTTGGGAGCATCTTCAATAGCATTATTTGCACGTGTTGGCGGTGGTATTTATACAAAGGCTGCTGACGTTGGAGCAGACTTGGTTGGTAAGGTTGAATCAGGAATTCCTGAGGATGATCCGAGAAACCCAGCTGTTATTGCGGACAATGTTGGAGATAATGTTGGTGACGTTGCCGGAATGGGTGCAGACTTATTTGAATCTTATGTTGGTGCAATAGTTTCCGCCATCACATTAGGGGTTCTTGCATATAAAGGAAGAACAGGTTTTGACGGTTCTGAAGGAGTTTTGTTCGCATTATTAATTTCAGCTGTCGGTATTGCAGCTTCTATATTAGGAACATTGTTTGTAAGAGGCAAAGAAGGCACCAATCCGCAAAAAGCATTAAATATGGGGACCTATGCATCTTCTTTGATAGTTATGGTTGCTGCATTTTTCTTAAGCAATTCAATCCTTAAGAGCTTGCTTCCCTTCTGGGCAATTGTATTCGGTTCGGTAGTTGGTTTAATTATAGCTAAGATAACTGAAATATATACTTCAGATGAATATAAATATGTTAAAGAGATTGCTGACCAGTCTGAAACAGGTGCAGCGACAACAATTATCAGCGGTTTATCTGTTGGTATGCGTTCAACTGCTTATCCCGTAATAGTTTTGGCAGCAGGCATTATAGGTGCATACACAATTGCCGGTTATACCCCAAATGGCATAAGCGCTACTGACGGTTTGTTCGGTATTGCTTTGGCGGCTGTAGGTATGTTGTCAACTACAGGTATGACTGTAGCAGTTGACGCTTACGGTCCTATATCAGACAATGCCGGCGGTATAGCAGAAATGTGTGAATTGCCTCATGAAGTAA
>CAZTXR010000032.1:0-12040 GCA_964617605.1 uncultured Clostridia bacterium
GTATTAAGCATTGACGGAAGGAAAGAAACAAATGACAGAATGCGTAAAACCAAAACCGGGAAAGGAAGCTACGAGCTAATAATTGATAATTATAAAAAATTCATAAACAAAAGAGGAAGCAAGGATTATTTTGTCAGAGGAACATATACCTCCCATAATTTAGATTTCTCGGAAGATGTTAAGCATATGAGAGAATCAGGATTTGATAAAATTTCGGTTGAGCCTGTTGTGGCGAAGCCCAAAGAAAAATATGCACTTAAGGAAGAGCATGTGGATGTATTAAAAAAAGAATACGAGAAATTAGCTGAATATTTTATTAAATCAAATAAAACAAAAAATAAAAAGTTTCAATTTTTCCATTTTAATATTGAATTAGACGGCGGTCCCTGCATTTATAAAAGGTCTATCGGATGCGGAGCAGGAATGGAATATGTTGCTGTAACTCCGGCAGGTGAATTGTATCCTTGTCATCAATTTGTGGGACAGGAAGAATTTATTATAGGCAATGTTGATGAAGGTATTACGAACCAGACCGCTGCAGATAAATTTAAATATGTTTCCGTAAATGATAAACCTGCGTGCAGAGATTGCTGGGCTAAATACTTTTGCAGCGGAGGCTGTCATGCCAACGCATATAATTTTAACAAGAATTTTGATATTCCTTACAAAGTAGGATGCGAGCTTGAAAAAAAGCGTATCGAATGTTCAATATACATAAAAGGAAAACTGGGTTAGGTCATGAATCGCAGGCTCCATCACCAATTTGTTCACTCCCTCTGGTCGTGCAAATTGGGATTATGCTGCGTCTGACCTACCAGCCATTTTTCTTAAAAAAGACTAAGAAAAATGGGGTTAGGTCATGAAAAAAAACAGTGGCAATTGTGTATGGGTATATAGTATAATAGTTTTAATAAAAATTTAGTTTAACAAGAGAGGAGTGTTATTATGCAGATTGGTTTTATATTAATTCTTATAATAGCGATTTTTGTTACAATTTTTGCAATACAAAATGGTGATTTTGTTGCTATTGATTTATTTTTTGCCCGATATGAAATGCCTTTAGCTGTAATTATGTTAATCTGTCTGGTTCTTGGTGCTGTGATAGTCCTAATATTAGGCACTACAAGACAGTTTAAAAAAAGGTCAGAACATAAGGAATTAAAGAACAAAAATAAAACTCTTGAAGGTGAAAAAGCTCAGTTTGAAACAAATATAAAAGCATTAGAAACTGAAAAAGCTGAATTTGAGGCTAAGATTGAAGCATTTGAAACTGGAAAGGAAAACTTTCAGAATGAAATTGCTGAATTAGTAGAAAAAGTTGCTCAGCTTGAAGATACAATTAAAATACAGGAAGAAAAATTAAATGCAAAAGACCAGGAAATTGATATGCTAAAAATTCAAAATATTAGTGAAATAGAGGAAGTTCAGGAAATTACAAATGAAGAGGATTTGGAAATTACAGATGAACAGTTAGACAATGAAAACAGCGAAGTTGAAAGTCAAAGAATATAATAATGATGAAATAGAAAGAATCAGCGAAAGGTTTAATCTTTCAAAAGCATCTTCGAAGTTACTTTTAAACAGAAATATTAGCTCTTTTGATGATATAGAACAATTTTTTGACCCGGACTTCAAATATTTTGAAAGTGCTGAAAACTACAAAGATTTACATAAAGGCTGTACAAGAGTTATTGAAGCAATAAAAAATAAAGAGCGAATTTTAATTTACGGGGACTACGATGTTGATGGAGTAACTTCTATCAGCCAGTTTGTTGTTTTGTTAAAAGAAGCAGGAGCCCAAGTTGATTATTATGTCCCGGAAAGGGAAAGCGAAGGATATGGTATAAGCTCTGATTTTGTGAACGGTTTTAGAACCGGCGAAATAGGTGGCGAGCTGCTTATTACTGTAGACTGCGGCATAGCTGAAAATGAAAAAATTGATGAAATCACAAAGCTTGGTAAGGATGTAATAATAGTAGACCATCATCAGTGCAGGGAAGAGCTTCCTAATGCATATGCCATTATTAATCCAAAGCAAAAAGATTGTCCGTCGGAAAATAAGCATTTATGTGCTGCAGGACTGTCTTTTAAATTTTTGTTGCATTTAAATAAGTTTTTGCAGGTAAATGACATAGAAGATATTTTGCTTGAATATGCTTGCCTTGGAACCATTGCTGACATTGTTGACTTGGTTAAAGATAATAGAATTATTGCTCTTAATGGTTTAAAAAAAATAAATGAGACGAAAATTTTAGGGCTTAAGAAATTAATTGAAGTATCAGGGATAAAGGATAAAACAATTAAATCCTACCACATCGGTTTTATAATAGCTCCTCGCATTAATGCTGCTGGAAGAATGGATTCCGCCAATACAGCAATTAAACTGATGCTCACAAATGATGAAAAGGAAGCAGAAAAACTTGCGCAAAAATTGGAAAGTTTAAATATTGCAAGAAAAGAGGCAGAAAGTGCAATATTTAATGAAGCAGTTGAAAAAATCGAATCTGACAGCTTATATAAAAAGAATGCAATAGTAGTATATGGTGATAATTGGCACGAAGGGGTTATAGGGATTGTAGCTTCAAGGCTTACAGAAAAGTATTTAAAGCCTTCTGTTGTAATATCTCTTAAGGATGGAACCGGTAAGGGTTCAGCAAGAAGTTTGGAACATATAGATATATTCGAATCATTTAAATATTCAAGTTCTTACCTTGAAAAATATGGCGGCCATAAGCTTGCAGCAGGACTTACCATATCAGAAAAAAATATAAACCCTTTTACAATTGAACTTAACAATTACATCGGCTCAATTGTTGATGAAGACTATAAATATAATGAAATAAAGGCAGATGCATTGCTGAAAGTATCAGATATAAATTTACGACTTTTTGATGAAATAAATATGTTTGAACCCTTTGGAGCGGGCAACCCTAAGCCTTTGTTAGCTTTAAGGAACGTAAATTTAAAAAATATCAAGAAAGTTGGCAAGGATGGCAATCATATAAGTTTTATGCTTTATCAAGGTGAGTATAATATTTCCGCCATAGGATTCGGAAAAGTCAATATGCTTGAAAAAATTCTTTCCTTACCTCATTCTTATATAGTGCATTTAAGCGAAAACATATATAAGGGCAAGCGAAGCATTCAACTGATACTGAACAATGTAGAGGAAGGAGATATATTTGATTACAAAACAGATGAAGAAAAAATGAAAATATTGAATTTTCTGATAAATAAAACAAAATCCAAAATAATAAAGACAGATATATTTATGCTTGTAGAAAAACTTAATAAATTATATAATACAAAAATAACAGCTGAAGAAATAGTATGTATGCTAAAGGTATCCAACAATATTCAATATACTTTTAAAAATGACATGCTTTATATAAAAAAATAACCATGGAGGGACCCATGAACTTAAAAGAGAAAATTCGTGTTGTAGAGAACTTTCCCGTAGAAGGAATCAGTTTTAAAGATATTACAACATTACTTAAAGATGCTGAAGCATTAAATGAATGTATTAATCAAATGGCAGAAAGATTTAAGGGCATTCATATTGATATAATCGTAGGACCGGAATCAAGGGGTTTTATATTTGCCACACCTCTTGCATATTTGTTGAAAACCGGGTTCGTTCCTGTTAGAAAGCCGGGAAAACTTCCTGCTGAAACAGTTAAATATGAATATAAATTAGAATATGGCACAGATTCTTTGGAAATACATAAAGATGCCATATTGAAGGGCCAGAAAGTATTAATTGTTGATGATTTGTTAGCGACAGGCGGTACTATGGCGGCTACATGCAAATTGGTCGAAAAGCTTGGGGGAGAAGTTGCAGGACTTGGTTTCCTCATAGAGCTCAGCGATTTAAAGGGCAGAGACAGATTAAAAGGATATAAGGTAGAATCATTAATAACATACGATAAGTAAAAGGATGAAGGAAGGGGGACACACCTTCAAAATCAGGTAACTCTGTGCGAGAAAGCTTTTGAAGGAATGTCCCCGTAGTTGAATGTCCCCGAATAATACTTAGAGGAAAAGATACAGGTGGAGCCATGTTAGGTAATATTATTAATCAAATAGAATCATACAATCCAAATGCAGATTTAGGTGTTGTTGTAAAGGCATACAATTATGCTGAAATGGCACATTCAAGTGCACAAACAAGATTTTCGGGTGAAAGATATTTTGTTCACCCTTATAATGTTGCGCTTATTTTGGCTGACTTGCATGTGGACGTTCAAACTATCGCAGCGGGTCTTCTGCACGATGTTGTGGAAGATACCGGCATATCTTACAATGAAATAAAAAAAGAATTCGGCGAAGAAATTGCCAATATGGTGGATGGGGTCACAAAGCTTAGCAAGGTTAAGTACAGGAATAAGGAAGAAAGACAAGCTGAATCATTAAGAAAAATGATTGTGGCAATGTCAAAGGATATAAGGGTGGTTATAATCAAATTAGCAGACCGCCTTCACAATATAAGAACCTTGGAATACATGCCTAAAGAAAAGCAATACCAGAAGGCAATGGAAACTATAGAAATATATGCTCCTATTGCAAATCGTCTTGGTATGGCATCCATCAAGTGGGAATTGGAAGATTTAAGTTTAAAGTATATAGATCCGGAAGGATATGAGGATTTACTCAAAAAAGTTCAGGAGAAAAGTGAACAAAGAAAAGATTATATTTCTCATATTATAGATACTATTCAAGAAAAGCTTACAGAAGCAGGAATGGAAGCTGATATAAAGGGAAGACCCAAAAGCTTGTACAGTATTTACAAAAAGATGTACCACAAAAACAGATCCTTTGAGCAAATATATGACATGATTGCAGTAAGAATCATTGTAGACAGCATAAAGGATTGTTACGGTTCCTTAGGTATTGTTCATACCCTTTGGAAACCGGTACCCGGCAGATTCAAGGATTATATTGCCATGCCTAAACCAAATATGTATCAATCCTTGCATACAACTGTAATAGGACCTGCAGGGGAGCCTTTTGAAATTCAAATAAGAACATTGGAAATGCATAGAACTGCTGAATACGGTATCGCTGCCCACTGGAAATATAAAGAGGGTATTGATGAGAGTGACAATTATGAGGAAAAATTAAACTGGCTTAGACAAATGCTTGAATGGCAGCAAGATACAAATGATCCCCAAGAATTTATGGAAGCATTAAAAATAGATTTATACACGGATGAAGTATTTGTATTTACTCCAAAGGGCGAGGTCGTAAATTTGCCTACAGGTTCAACTCCTATAGATTTTGCTTACAGGGTCCACAGTGCTGTCGGCAATAAGTGTGTCGGAGCAAAGGTTAACGGAAGAATAGTTCCAATCGACACTAAGCTTAAAACCGGTGATCAAGTTGAAGTGCTGACGTCTCAAGCAAGTGCGGGACCAAGCAGGGACTGGCTTAAAATCGCAGCGTCAAGTCAAGCCAAATCTAAAATCAGAAAGTTTTTTAAAGAAAAGGATAAAGATTTCAATGTTGATAAGGGTAAGGAATTAGTTGAAAGAGAAATTAAAAAGCAAGGCTATCAGGTAGGAGACTTACTTAAGGATGACTGGGTTAAAACAGTTGCAGATAAATACAACATGTTTACGGTAAGCAACCTTTATGCTGCAGTAGGCAATGGAGGCATTACAGAAAATCAGATAGTTAACAGGCTTAAATTAATATACCTTGAAAAGAACAAAGATAAAATTGAGCTTGAAAAACTTGAAAAACTTGAAAAAAATATTGCTAAAACACCTCAGGGAACAGATAAACATTCGGCATCTGGGGTAATCATAAAGGGAATTGACAATATAAAGGTTCGCTTTTCAAAATGCTGTAATCCCGTACCGGGAGACGCTATAGTCGGGTATATAACAAGAGGCAGGGGAGTATCTGTTCACAGAGCTGACTGTACAAATATTCATGATTTAAGTGATTCAGAAGACCAAAGATTTATAGATGTTCAATGGGATTATAAGGAAAAAGCTACCTTCTTAAGTGAGCTTCAAATAAAGGCCCTAGACAGACCAAAGCTTTTGCAGGATTTAACTGCCTTGTATGCAGAAGCAAAGCTCAATGCAGTATCGCTTAATTTAAGAATAAACAAAGAAAGAATAGCAATAGTTGATATTGGATTTGAAATAAATGAAACAAAACAAATAGAGGATTTGATTAAAAAAATAAAGAAATTAGACGGCGTCTTGGAAGTTTACAGAAACAAAAAGTAGTAAATGAAGACATGACAAGGGGACGGGGTTGCTGTCAGTGCGCCACATGACAAGGGGACGGGGTTGCTGTCATCCTGCGGCAGCGAAGGATCTCATGTATTCATAGCAATGACACGACTTGCGTGAATTTATATTAATGTCAAATAAAAGGGAGAACAATGAGAGCAGTAGTACAACGCGTTAAAAGTGCAAACGTAAAGGTTAATGAAAAAATAATTGGACAAATTGAACATGGTATTTTGCTTTTGCTTGGTGTTGAAGAATCAGACAATGACAAAGATTTGGAATATATGAGTGACAAGGTTCCTAATCTTAGAATTTTTGAAGACGAAAACGGAAAAATGAATAAAAGTTTACTGGATATTCAAGGAAGTATATTGGTTATTTCACAGTTCACCCTGTTAGGTGACGCCAGAAAGGGAAGAAGACCATCTTTTATTGCTGCAGCCCAGCCGGATAAAGCAATACCCATGTATGAGAAATATATTAACACAATGAAGGAAAAAGGTATCCATACACAAGCAGGAGAATTTGGAGCAGACATGAAAGTAGAGTTAATCAATGATGGTCCAGTTACCATAATGATTGACAGCAAAAAAATGTTTTAGGAGGAAGTATGATATTTGAAGCAATGGAAGTTGGCATATATGCAGCTAACTGTTATATAGTAGGAAGTGAAGAAACTCACGAAGCAGCAATAATTGATCCGGGAGCTGATTTTAACATAATTGACAATAAATTGCATGAACTTGGATTAACAGCAAAAATAGTGATACTTACTCATTATCACGGAGACCATATTGGAGCGGTTGAGGAATTTATTGAGAAATACGGCACAAAAGTTTATATACATAAGGAAGATGCAGAGGCTCTAAACAACAGCAGCATGAATTTTTCCAAATCAATGTTTGGAAAGGGTATTAATATAAAAGCAGATGAAGAATTAAATGATGGAGATGTAATAGCTTTGGGTGACCTGAAGTTTGAAATAATCCATACACCGGGACACACAAGGGGAGGCATTTGCATTAAGGTCGGCAATATAATGATGACCGGGGATACTTTGTTTAACAGTTCCATAGGCAGGACTGATTTTCCCGGAGGCTCCTTTGAGGAAATTATAAAGTCCATTAAAGAAAAAATATTTAAATATGATGATGATATTATAATTTATCCGGGACACATGTCACCTTCAACAATAAAAAGAGAAAAACAATCTAACCCGTTTGTAAATTAAGTTATGATAAAATTTTATATTTCAGGTCACAATTATGAATATGAAGCAAGAAATGCTCTTAGGGTATTTGATTTAAATATAGATTATGAAATTAGGGATATAAGTTCTTTGGATTTCACCGGTCTATGTATTGTTTCATACCTTAAGGTGTCCGGTGCAAGGGCTCTTCTTTACAAAGACGATAAATTGCTGTATGAATCTGCATTTGACAATCAGGATATTATTTTGGAACAATACAGTCTTAAAAAACTGCAAAAAACATTAGTAATGAAAACTATACACAATGTTCTTAAATCTTATTACAAGGTTTATCCTGATTATGGATTGTTGACCGGTGTGAGAGTTGTTAAAATTTTAATCACTGCAAAAAAGAATAAAAAAAGCGATGAGGAAATAAATTATATTCTCCGCAACACGTATGAAGTAAAAGCAGAAAAAATAAAGCTTTTATGGGATATACTAAAAATAGAAGAGCATTATATTGATGAAAATATCAATAAGAAAAACTATAATTTGTACATAGGCATTCCATTTTGTCCTTCAAAGTGTACTTATTGCTCATTTACATCATATGTGAATTGCACGGACAAAAAAGTAAATTCTTATATTGACACCCTGATATGCGACATTGAAAATACTATTGAGCTTGCCGACAAAAAGGGTCTCAATTTACACACAATTTACTTTGGGGGAGGAACTCCTTCAGTATTACAAGATGAGCAAATAAACAGAATTTTTAATTCAATAAAAAAATATCATGATTTATCAAAGATTAAAGAAATAACATTTGAAGCCGGTCGTCCTGACACCATAGACGAAGAAAAACTGATTTGTTTAAAAAATAATTTTGTAAACAGAATATCCATAAATCCTCAAACAATGAATGATGAAACCTTGTCTTTAATCGGCAGGAATCACAAGAGCCATGAAATTATCGGAAAGTATTTGATGGCAAAGAAAATAGGATTTAAAACTATTAATATGGATATTATTTTAGGGCTGCCGGGTGAAAATGAAACAGATGTAAAAAATACAATTGAAATTATTGCAGATTTAAATCCTGAAAATATTACTGTTCACTCATTGGCTTATAAAAAACATTCCGAGCTTACAAGAGAAAGCAATGAATTACTTAAGGATTATGACCTGATTAAGAAAATGCATGATCTCGTTAAAACTGTATGCAAAAACAAGGGCTATAAGCCATATTATATGTACAGACAAAAAAATATTAAAGGCAACTCCGAAAATATAGGTTATAGCAAAGAGGGCAATGAATCTGTTTACAACATGGTTATAATTGAGGAATTGGAAACAATACTGGGCTGCGGTTTAGGTGCTTCTAGCAAAATAATTACCGGTGAAAACAAGCATGAAACTATACGCAATTTCAAAAGCTTAGAGGAATATTCAAGGCGTATTGATGAAACAATTAATAAAAAGAAAAAGTTATTGGGAGGATAAAATGAAAAAAATAAGAGTTTTTTATATGGAAGGTTGCCCTCATTGCAGGAAAGCCTTTAAAATAATTGATGAATTAAAGGCTGATTCTAAGTATTCCAATGTAGAAATAGAATACATAGATGAAAACAAAGAAGTAAAGATAGCAAGTGCTCATGATTATTACTATGTTCCAACCCTATATGTGGATGGAGTAAAGATGCATGAAGGTGTACCTACTGAAGAAAAAATTGAAAATGTATTCTTAGAGGCAATAAAATAGAAAAAAAAAGAAGGAGCTGGCATTAATGCAGCTTATTCTTTTTTTCCCTTCAATCTTTTTAATCTGAAGAAATCTTCTCTTTCTTTTTCTTCCAATACTTCTTGGATGAATTTGACCTCTTCTTTCAGTTTGGGTATTAATATATATTCTAAGGCATTTGTTCTTTTTTGAGTTTTTTCGATTTCTGTTGCTAACTTAAAAATAGAGTTTTCTAATCCTGTAAGTTCATAAATTTTGAATCGGACTTCTTTAAAATTTTTCCTTGCTTCGTCGAAAGCTGCATTTGTGTTATAAAAGTTAGTTGCCGGTTGAACTTCACTTTTTTTATATTTTACGGTAGGTATATCTACCCCCATAATACTTCTCAGTAAAATGTTAAAATGTTCATCATTCGGCACACCGTAAGACATATCTTGCACATTTTTAACACCTAATGTAATATTTGCTTTTTGCAGTGCAGCATATCCTTCAGCAATAACTTCGTATATTTCTTTGTTCATGTTTCTTGCCTTTTCCACATAAGCAAACATTTCTTTAATTAAAACCGTCCTTTTTTTATTTAAAAGTTCATAACCCCTTTTTGACAACTCTAATGATGATTTAGCTTTAATAAGATTTGTCTTGGTAGGTGCAATCTGTACAGCCATAATTATCACTCCCTGCCATAAACATAATATTTTTCAATCATTTCTGCTTTTAACCTGTCTAATTCCGTCACCGGGAGTATGGATAAAATGTTCCATCCCAAATCCAAGGTTTCAATAATACTTCTGTTTTCATTGCCTTGAGCTATGAACTTGCTTTCAAGTTCCAGCCCGAATTTTAAAAACAATTTATCCGTATCGCTTAAGTCATCTTCACCTATTATTTGCGCTAAGCCCCTAATATCCTGAACCTTGGCATATGATGAAAACAGCTGACTTTGCAAATCTGCATGATCCTCTCTGGTATATTCCTGGCCTATACCATCCTTCATTAAACGAGAAAGGGATGGCAGAATATCAATTGGGGGATATAATCCTTTTTGGTTTAAATCTCTGTTTAATACTATTTGCCCTTCAGTTATAAAGCCTGTTAAGTCTGGAACCGGATGAGTTATATCATCATTAGGCATTGTTAAAATGGGCATAAGAGTTATAGTTCCTTCTTTGTCTTCAAGCATTCCGGCCCTTTCATACAAGGTTGATAAGTCGCTGTACAAATATCCCGGATAGCCTTTACGGGAGGGAACTTCTTCTTTAGCAGATGAAACCTCTCTTAAAGCTTCAGCATAACTGGTCATATCCGTAAGAACCACAAGCACATGCATGTTCTGTTCAAAGGCTAAATATTCTGCTGCGGTAAGAGCACACCTTGGAGCGGATAATCTCTCTATAATGGGATCGTCGGCCTTGTTGATATACATTACAACATGGTCTAATACTCCCGAAAATTCAAAGCTTTTTCTGAAGAAATCAGCATCATCATGTCTTACACCCATTGCACCGAACACAACGGCAAAGTTATCCTTCGTTGCACCTTTGATTTTAGCCTGCCTTACAATCTGTGCTGCAAGTTGATTGTGGTCTAAACCGTTTCCTGAAAAAATAGGCAGCTTTTGTCCTCTTATTAAGGTCATCAATGCATCTATTGCAGAAATTCCTGTTTGTATAAAGTTCTTGGGATATTTTCGCGATACGGGATTAATCGGTCTTCCGTTTATGTTAACCTTATTTGGGGAAACAATTTGAAAACCCCCATCGATGGGATTACCTACCCCGTTGAAAGTCCTTCCCAATATTTCTTTTGATAAAGGTATAGCAAGAGATTCACCTAAGAATTTTACGGATGCATTGTCGGTAGAAATACCTGATGTACCTTCAAATACTTGTATTATAACCTTATCTCCCTCAAGTTTAATTACCTTGCCAAGTCTTTTTTCATTATTATCTACCTTTATGGATACTGTTTCACCATATGCAACATCATCGATTCCGGTAAGAACTACTAGGGGTCCATTAATTTCATGTAATTTCAAATATTCTTTTTTCATTTTTTCTCCCTATGCATATTTTTCTCTTAAGATGCTGTATGATTTCTCAACCTTATCTTTTAAGTCATCTAAAAGTTCAATATTATCGTTTGGAACATCAAACTTCATTTTATATATTTCCTGCAAAACTGCTTCTTTTTTTATCTCTGATGTCGGGATTCCCATTTTCACACATTTCATGGCACTTTCGTGGAATGTTTCTATTACCTTTAACATTTTATACTGCTTTTCCAAGGTAACAAAGGTATCTTGGGGATGAAGTGCATTTTGCTGCAAGTAAGCATTTTTGATTAATCTTGCGGTTTCAAGCACCAAGGCCTGATCATTTGGCAGCACGTCTTCACCTACAAGCTGTACAATTTCATTGAGTTTTTCTTCTTCCTGTAATAATATGACCATTTTATGTCTTAAGCTTAGCATATCCGGTGCCACATTTTCTTCAAACCAATCCTTTAAAATATCAACATATCCGGAATAACTTGTTAAATAGTTTATTGCCGGAAAATGTCTTGCATTTGCCAACTTTTTATCTAAAGTTAAAAAGGTTGAAACAAATCTCTTTGTATTCTGCGTTACCGGTTCTGAAAAGTCTCCGCCTGGGGGTGAAACCGCTCCTATTATGGTAATTGTAGCTTCATCGCCGCTTAATGTTTTTACGCATCCTGCTCTTTCGTAAAATTCTGCTAATCTTGATGCCAAATAAGCCGGATAACCTTCTTCGGCGGGCATTTCCTCCAAACGACCAGAAATTTCACGAAGCGCTTCTGCCCATCTTGATGTTGAATCAGCCATAATGGCAACATCATAAC
>CAZTXR010000033.1:0-11882 GCA_964617605.1 uncultured Clostridia bacterium
TCAATAATTTTATCCATTTTAATCTCCGTTATTTTTATAATTCTTTAATGTTTTTTCTATTAATTCGTCACTTGCAACAAATGGTATGGTAATGTGGTCTTGGCCTTCAAACTTTTTATTGTATTCAATGGATGTTTCAATTGAATGTTCATTTCTTGCCCAACTTCTTCTTGACACCCCAACCATTGTATCCCATGGAATCGATAATTTGATTATTTCATCGGCTCTTTCGCTGCCGTCAAGGACCATGCCAAAGCCTCCGTTAATTGATTTGCTGATACCCACTCCTCCGCCGTTGTGAAGAGCAATTAGGGACATACCCCTTGCCGCATTCCCTGCAAAACAATGAACAGCCATATCAGCGGTAACGTTGCTTCCGTCATAAATATTTGATGTTTCCCTGAAGGGAGAATCAGTGCCGCCTGTATCATGATGGTCTCTTCCAAGCATTACGGGACCAATTTCACCCTTTCTCACCATTTCATTAAACTTAAGTGCAATGTCACGTCTGCCCAAGGCATCCTGATATAGTATTCTCGCTTGAGTTCCAACAACTAATTTATTTTTCTCTGCATCTCTTATCCATATATAATTATCCCTGTCCTGGCCCCTTCTGTTAGGGTCTATCACCGACATTGCTGCCAGGTCTGTCTTATGCAAATCTTCAGGCTTGCCGCTTAAACAAACCCATCTGAAGGGTCCGTAACCGTAATCAAATAACATTGGACCCATTATATCTTCAACATAGGACGGGAATATAAATCCTTCGCCGGTATCCTGGCCATTTTTGGCAATTTCTTTTATTCCTGAATCAAAAACAGCTTTCATAAATGCATTTCCGTAATCAAAGAAATATGTACCTCTGTCCACCAATGTCTTTATAGCCCTGAAATGCTCGCCCAAGGATTTATCAACCATTTGTATGAATTTTTCCTTGTCCTTTTCCAGCATTTGAGTTCTTTCTTCAAAGGTAAGTCCCTTAGGGCAATATCCTCCGTCATAAGGCACATGGCATGAAGTTTGGTCAGACAGCAAATCAACATGAATATTGTTATCCACTGCATATTCCAACAAATCAACAATATTGCCGTGATATGCTATCGATATGGTCTGTTTTTTATCCATGAACTCCCTGGCTGTTTTAAATGCTTCATCTAAATTGGCCGTTACTTTTGAAACCCATCCTTGATTTAACCTTGTAACAATTCTTGAATAATCTACTTCTGCGATTATTCCTACTCCATTGGCAATTTCAACAGCCTTAGGCTGAGCCCCGCTCATTCCCCCAAGGCCTGAAGTGATAAACAAATGCCCTGCTAAATCTTCATCATCAGGTATTCCTAATTCTTTTCTTCCTGCATTAATCAAGGTATTAAATGTTCCGTGAACAATACCCTGGGGTCCTATGTACATCCAGCCGCCGGCAGTCATCTGCCCGTAGCTTGAACAGCCCATGGCAGTTGCTTTAGACCAGTCATGAGGGTTGTCAAACATTCCAATCATTAAGCCGTTTGAAACTATAACTCTTGGACTGCTTTTATGGGATTTAAAAAGTCCCAGGGGATGGCCTGACATTACAGCCAATGTTTGTTTATCGGTTAGTTGCTCAAGATATTGTTTCAATAAGAGATACTGCATCCAATTTTGACAAACCTGGCCTGTTTCACCGTAAGTAACTAACTCATAGGGGTAAAGAGCTATGTCATGGTCTAAATTATTGTCGATCATAACCTGAAATGCTTTGCCTTCAATACATTTTCCCTTATATTCATCTATAGGCCTGCCGTAAATTCTTTCCTTGGGCATAAATCTGTAACCGTAAATTCTTCCGTGGGTCATTAATTCATTTAAGAATTCCGGGGCTAATGTTTCATGTAAATTTTCCGGAATATACCTCAATGCATTTTTTAAGGCAAGTTTTATTTCTCTTTCATTTAAAGTTACCTCCCTCTTGGGAGCACGTCTAACATTATCCTTAAAAACCGGATATTCAGGCAGTTCATTGCTCAGCTTGATTGTCATGGCATTTGAAATGTTTAAATTTTCTATCATTTTACACCTCCAAAATCATTTTAAAAATTTATGAAACTTAAGATTACTTAAAGCTTTTGTGGGTACAATATAAATGTAAGTTAATAGTGAATACTAATTAACTTCCCTCTCCCCCTTGTTTTTTTATAAATACTTTATTATGCCTTACCCGTGTAAGGCATAATTTTTTTTATTAATTCAATTATACACCATATTAAAGAAAAAAACACCAAAAAAAGAATCTCAACAACTTTTTGCGCGACAGATTACATACGTCCCCACTGTCCCATCAAATATTTGCTTAATAAGTTCAAAAACAAAATAGATATAATGAAAAATATTGATTTAGAAGGATTTTCGAAAAATGAGCTTACATTTTCACCAATGAAAGCCAAGGATAAAAGCATTATAAATTTTGAGGGCAGTAATATTGAAAGAAACTTTTCAGTTTTCATATTTGTCAAGGCTGCAGAACCGCTCAGCAAAAATGAAGGGGTAAAAGGAAAACAATATAACAAAAACAGTATGTTTAATTCTTTCTTCCTTATTTTGTCAAGAGTGCATCGATATTTGCTTTTATTTATTTTTTGTTCTAATTTTTTTGCCCCAACCTTTTTAAGCAGTAAAAACAAAAGAAAGGAGCCTAAGCAATTTCCAATCCATGAATACACATATCCAAAGAAAAACCCGAAGACGGCAACATTTATTATTACAAAACCAACTAATGGCAGTACAGGAAAAAAGGCTTCCAAGGTGGGAAACAATATGGCAGCAACAGGTCCCCAGGTTTCGATGTATTTTAAAAAAATTTCTGAATATTCTATAAACTCAATGTTATACACAATTTCCTCTTTCACTTATAAGTTTTATCATTTGTTTATTATATCCTCGAGTGAATTTTGCTATAAGGATTATGCAATTTATATAAATGGAAAATAAGGAAATAATAATATATACTTGATTTTTTTAAAATAAAAATATAAGATTGAAATCAGAAACATACAGTATCAATTTGTTATATCAGCACAGAAAGGATTTATATGAAATATTTTATAGGTGCCCCAATACCTAAAACTTATAAGAATAAGATTGAATTGCTTAGAGCAGAATTCAGATTTTTTACTACGGAGCCGCACATTACAATAGTTCCTCCTTCCGCCCTTCCCGATGAAGATATTTTCATTGAAAAAGTGATAGAAATTTGCAGAAGTACAAAGCCCTTTAATATTAATCTTGGAAACCTTGATCAATTTGGGAACAGAGTTTTATATATCAGTGCAGATTCTCCGGGTTTAATA
This sequence comes from uncultured Clostridia bacterium, assembly GCA_964617605.1. Taxonomy (GTDB): domain Bacteria; phylum Bacillota; class Clostridia; order Tissierellales; family Sedimentibacteraceae; genus Sedimentibacter. The sequence goes on from CAZTXR010000033.1 coordinate 3,330, forward strand.
GATTTAAATAAAAAAATATATGATACTTTAAATTTACAGCAGGAAAGAAGAGTTTTTACTCCCCATTTAACAATAGTAAAGCAAAGGCCTAAAAGACCTGTGGATATTGGAACAATAAGAAAAAGAGCAGAAATAAAACTTACTTCCACCCATGAGTACACCCTAAATTCAATTATAATTTACCAGCAACCAAAAGAGCATTCCATTTACATACCCTACATGGAAATCCCCCTGTTTTAGGGACGGTTCTTTTTTTCAGGGACGGTTCTTCAAGAACAAAAAGAACCGTCCCCAAAACTACCAAAACTATAGTCTTTGTTCTATCAGGGTTGCTAATTCTTTGGCGTATTGATTGATTTCATCTTGATTTTCGCCTTCAATCATTACTCTTACCAAGGGCTCTGTGCCTGATGGTCTTATGAGCACCCGACCATTTTTGTCAAAATGCTTTTCTATTTCTTCTATCTTATTTTTTATTATGTCATCCTCTAGATAACTGTTCTTTTTCTCATCCGATACATGGGCATTTACCAGTACTTGAGGCATATTCTTCATAATTTCCGCCAATTTTGAAAGCTTTGTGTTTTTTTGTTTTATGACGCTTAATAGCTGAATAGCTGTCAACAGTCCATCTCCGGTTGTGTTGTAATCAAGGAAAATAATGTGGCCTGACTGTTCGCCCCCCAAGGAATGGCCTCCCTTTAGCATTTCTTCCAAAACATATCTGTCCCCAACATTGGTTTTTATTATATCAATATTGTTTTCTTTAAGACATATATCAAGCCCCAGGTTGGACATAACTGTGCCGACTACTGTATTGCTGTTAAGCTTTCCATTTTCCTTCATACAGGTGCTGCATATTGCAAGAACATGGTCTCCATCAACGATATTTCCATTTTCATCTGATGCAATCAGACGGTCGGCATCTCCGTCAAAGGAAAGACCTGCATCTGCCCCTGTTTCCAAAACAAGCTTTTGAATTTCTTCAGGCTTTGTGGAACCGCAGTCTACATTTATGTTAATTCCGTTTGGATCATTGTGAATAACATAAACTTGTGCCCCCAATTCATGAAGCAGCTGAGGTGCAGCTTTGTAAGTTGCTCCGTTTCCGCAGTCCACAGCAATTTTCATTCCGCTTAAATCAACATCAATCGTATCTTTTAAGAAATCCATATATTTTCGAACAGGATTTTCAACGCGAATTTTTCTTCCTAAATCTCCTGAAATAGGCTGGTAATCTATTTCTATATTGTTTAAAATATATTCCTCAATGGAATTCTCCATTTCATCTGTTAATTTAAGACCGTCTTCATTGAAAAATTTTATTCCGTTATACTCAACCGGATTGTGGGATGCAGTTATCATTACCCCACCGTCAGCATCAAGTATTTTAATTAAACATGCTACAGCCGGTGTAGGAAGCACTCCAAGGTATAATACATCAATCCCCGCGGAATTTAAGCCTGCAGACAAGGCACCTTCAAGCATATCGCCTGATATCCTTGTATCCATTCCCACAACCATCTTTGGTCTTTTTTTACCTTTAGTTAAGAAGTACCCCCCAACCTGTCCTAATTTATATGCTAATTCTGATGTTAAGTCTTTATTGGCAATACCTCTGACTCCATCTGTTCCAAATAATTTCCCCATAATTCCTCCAAATCAAAAAACAATATGTTATATTGTATCATATTTTCCTTAATTAAAAAAGATACTAAATTAAAAAAAAGTTTTTTGTGAAGCAGGCAAGGGCAGACAAGTGATACGTCCCCTTGTCTGTGGGCAGACAAATGATACGTCCCCTTGTCTGCGCTCTCGGAATGGCACGGAAAATTACCTTTAATTAAATGCTCTGTTATGATATAATCAGAACATTAATGATTAAAGGAAAGGATACGGTTATGATTGTTTTATCGTGCAATAATATAAGTAAAGCCTATGTGGTGGAAAATATAATCGAAAATATTTCTTTTACCGTAAATGATAATGAAAAGGTTGGGTTAATAGGTCTTAATGGAGCAGGAAAAACAACCTTATTTAATATACTCACACAAAACTTAGACCCGGATTCCGGTGAAATATATATATCAAAGGGTAAAAAATTAGGTTATTTAAAGCAAAATACAAATATTGAATCTAATAGGAGCATTATGGATGAAATGCTCACTATTTTTGACGAATTAATTAGGTTAGAAGAAAAACTACATGAATTATCTCACGAAATAAGCAGCTTTACTGAAGAAGACAATTCAGAAGAACTTGATAATCTTATGAACACTTATTCAAAATTAAGCGAACAATTTGTGGAAGCTGACGGTTACAGTTTTAAGAGCATTATTAAGGGTGTTTTAAAAGGTCTTGGATTTTCTGAAGAAGAATTTGAAAAGCCTGTCAATATATTAAGTGGCGGTCAAAAATCAAGAGTTATGTTAGCAAAGCTTTTATTACAAAAAGCAGACATTCTTTTATTGGATGAGCCTACCAATCATCTTGATATTGAAGCAATTTCATGGCTTGAAAAATATATAAAAGATTTCAAAGGTGCAGTTATAATAATTTCTCACGACAGATATTTCCTTGATAACACTGTGAACAGAATATTTTTAATGGAAGATAAATCCTTAAAAACTTATAAGGGTAATTATTCTGAATTCATGAAAAGAAGGAAGATCGAACTTGAGCAGGCAATGAAACAATATGATGAATATGAAAGAGAAGTTGAAAGGCAGGAAGAAATGATTCGCCGCCTCCATGCATACGGCAGCAAGCGAAATATCAGGCAAGCATTCAGCCGGCAGAAGGCTTTAGATAAAATCAAAAAATTGGATAAGCCTTCAGGTGAAAATATAAAGGTTAAATTAAGATTTACACCAAAAATAAAAAGCGGAAGAGATGTGCTGAGCGTAAACAATGTGTCCATATCTTTTGATGAAAATCAGATTTTTAAAAATGTAAATATGAACATTTATAAAGGGGAAAAGGTCGGAATTATCGGACCTAACGGAATTGGAAAATCAACCCTCTTAAAAATAATTGCAGATATAATAAAAGATTATGAAGGTGATATCTCATTGGGTCATTATGTCCACATAGCTTATTATGACCAGGAGCAAACAGGCTTAGATAATGAGAATACAGTTATAGATGAAATATGGGACGAAAATCCTGCCTTAAATTATTATGATATAAGAAAATTTCTTGCCCAGTTTTTATTTAAGGGAGATGATATGTATAAAATCATAGACGATTTAAGCGGCGGAGAAAAGGGAAGATTGTCACTCTTAAAACTTATGACCTCTAATGCAAATTTTTTGCTTATGGATGAGCCTACAAACCACTTGGACATAGACTCTAAAGAGGTTTTGGAAGATTCCCTCATAAATTATGACGGAACTATCTTAGTTGTTTCCCATGACAGGTATTTTTTAAACAAGGTTGTTGATAAAATTTATGATTTATCCGTGGACGGAGCTTTTGAATATCTGGGAAATTATGATTATTATGTTCAAAAGAAGGCAGAGCTGAGTGAAACGGATGATGATGAAATTGCTAACAAAACCAAGACACAAATAAATGCGGAAAAGAAAAAGGAAAGAGAATTTATCAGGGACAGGCAACAAAGGGAAAAAAACATAAAGGAACTTGAAGAACAAATTGCTATGCATGAAAATGAGATTCATGAATTAGAATTACAATTATGTCAACCTTCGACATATAATGACAAAGTTCTAATTATTAATCTGAATGAAAAATTAAACACTCAAAAAGAAGAGCTTAAAAATTTATACATTCTTTGGGAGGAGTTTTTAGACAATTAAAAAAAGTTATTCACTCTCTGTTGATTGCCTGTGTATAACTTTTCTGCTGAATTGCTTGTATCAACAACTTTATCCACAGCTGTTGATACATTTTTATTAATAAGATGTTCATCATTTTGCAAGTTGCAAATTTGGCATTGCATTCAAGGATGAATTGTCGAATTGTCCTTTTAAATATTTATAATATCCGGCACATCCAATCATGGCTGCGTTATCAGTGCACAAGATGGCTGACGGCTTTACAAATCTATAATTATTTATATTGCATTCATGCTGAAGCCTATCCCTCAGCCTGCTGTTTGACGCAACCCCTCCTGCCAAAGCAACAGTTTCCAAATTTTCCTGCTTAGCGGCTCTTATTGTTTTCATAACCAAGACATCGACAACTGCTTCCTGAAAGCTCGCAGCCACATCATTTATATTGATTTGTTCACCCTTTTGACTTGCATTATGCAGATAATTCAAAACTGCTGATTTTAAGCCGCTGAAAGAAAAATCCAATGTTTCATCATCAATTACAGCTCTTGGAAACTTTATTGCTGATTTGTTTCCTGTTTTAGCTGCCTTATCAATTAAGGGACCGCCCGGATAACCAAGTCCGATTGCCCTTGCCACCTTATCATATGCTTCTCCGGCAGCATCATCCCTGGTCATTCCTAAAACCTTATAGAGACCGTAATCCTCCACATTAACCAAATGAGTGTGCCCTCCGGAAGCTACCATGCAGATAAATGGCGGCTCCAAGTCCTTGTCTTCAATATAATTTGCATTTATATGCCCTTCGATATGATTAACCCCTATCAAGGGTTTTTCCCATGCATAGGCAAGTCCCTTTGCATAATTAATTCCAACCAAAAGTGCCCCCACTAAACCGGGTCCGTAAGTGACGGCAATGGCATCTATGTCTTTTGGTTCAACATTGGCTTTTGTTAATGCCTCTTTTACTACGTCATTTATATTTTCAATATGTTTCCTTGAAGCAACCTCAGGTACCACACCGCCAAATTCTTTGTGAATTTCTATTTGAGATGATATGATGTTTGATAAAACATTTCTTCCGTTCTCAACAACTGAAGCAGCGGTTTCATCGCAGGATGATTCTATGGAAAGTATTAATACCTTGTCTTTCATAATAATAGTGTTTTCCTCCGTATTTTCCTGAAATGATTATACTACCATAGATTTTAATATTCAAGAGGAGATTTAGAATCAAAGAAAGGGGCCTCAAAGGATGGGAGAGATTTAGCATTAAAAAAGGAGATCCTTCGCTACGCTCAGGATGACGCAAACCTGTCATTCTGAACCGCATGTGAAGGATCTCATCTTTGAACTAACAAGGGTTGCTGTCATCGCAGATGACAGCAACCCCGTCCCCTTGTCATTAATCTAATGTGATTTTTCCTTTTTTGTTTGACCGCCAGACGTGAAGTCCCAGTGCAAGACCTATTACTCCATATACCATAAATGTTCTGAAATATTCTCCAAGCAGTGCGTTGCCAAACAGTGACAATCCTATTTCAGGAGACATTATAAACATTGAGTTAAATAAAAGAGTGCCTATGATAGCATGTTTCACTCCTGCTTTTTGAGTTGAAGCACCTCCTACCAGCAGGGCTGCAACAGAAAACATCCCTATTTGCGTATGGGCACCATAGGTGTTTAAGGTCCCCATATTCTGAAGGTACATTATTTGTCCCCAAGCTGCAAAGACAGTTGATAAAATTGTTGCTATTATTCTTGTTCTGTCAACATTAATACCTGAAACTTCCGAAATGTGCTGACTTTGTCCAACACTTCTGAAATCCTGCCCAAGCTTAGTTTTTAAAATCAATTCATTGAAAATGCAAAGTGCCACTATTAGCAGACCCGTAAATACAGGAACCTTTCTCACTATCATTAAACTGTTATGAGTTGCAATTGAAAAAATGCTTATTCCAATCATGACTAAGCTTAAAACAATATTTATTACAACCATTGTTTTATTATATCTGTACAAGGTCGGATTTTTTTTATTTTTGTAAATTTTCCATAGCTGGAGCAGCAAAATACAGGCAAATACTGCTAAAATTGCCCACATGAAAGGTATTTCCCAAATCTTGTCCAAGGCATATTTAAGTCCGCCCTGATCAAGTTCAACCAGGTCGACAGTCATTCTAACACCTACGCCATCAGGTTTTATCATGGGATGTGTTTTTGGTACCTTTATAATTACGCCTACCACAAAGAGGAAGAGAAATTGATATAAGCCGTTCGCAAAGAAGCCTACCATTAGGCTGGCTATCATTTCCTGCCCCCTTGTTTTGTTGTACAAGGCTCCGGTAAAATATCCGAACAGTACTGATATTGGAAGCGACAGAAGAAATGTCAACAATAGTCCCTGCACTCCTCCAAATTCAAAATATCTTACAACAGCAATAGCAATTTGCGCCGCCATTGCTCCTACTACTATACCAAAATTAAGTCCGAGACCTGCCACTACGGGTATTACCAAGGATAAAACAAGGAAGGCATTCCTGAAGAAACGGCTTGACAGTTCTGTCAGGAAAAAGTTCATTGTTACTCCGTCAGATACAATAAATCCGAATATTGTAAAGGCAACAAATATTAATGATACAATGTTGTCGGCAATCCAAGCGGATGTTTTTGCTGTATTTAATCTTTCAGATGATTTTATATTATTCATTATTTATCGCCTCCTTTAACCTGTGTTAGGGCATAAAGGATTATACCGTTTTGAATTATTACACGCAGTATTTCCGATAAATCCATACCTTCAAATAACAAGTTTGCAACGGGCAGGGCTGTGGTAAAAAGTCCCTGGTATATGATTACACCAATAATTGCATGAGACACCTTTGCCCGGGAGGCTGTAGCCCCTCCGATTAAAACAGCCGCTACCGCAGGAAAGGCCATATTTAAAGGTGCACTGTAAAGCTGTGTATATCCATAACCCTGTGAATAAACAATAATACCGATTGCTCCTAAAATTGTTGATAAAATATTTGCTTTAATTCTGCACTTGTCAACATCTATTCCTGAAGACTGAGCAAATTTAGGATTTATTCCGCCTGCTGATATGGCAATACCAGATTTGGATCTGAAATATAACCAAACAATAAGGCAGCAAAATAAGAATGTCAACAGCATACCTGTGGGAATTATTATTCCATGTTCACCGGTTGCAGAAATTAGCCCATTGTCGCCAAATAGCACGAATTTTAAAAATTTGCTTAATATTTGTTCTCCGCCTATTGCATCAAGCTGTATTGTTTCCCTTAGACCTGTTCCTATAAACCAGCCCATATTTCTGCTTTTGAAGGGTATCATAAGCCATGGAAGGCACATGAATGCGACAATTGAAAATCCTGTATAGGTAGCTATAGTCATTTCAGAGCCTTTAACGGCATTTAAAAGTTTACCGTATAAATATCCTACAATAGCAGCTAAGGGTATAGCTAAACCAATGGATACAAATAACCAGGACCATCCCGTAAATCCAAATTCAATTGAACAAACTGTGGCAAATAAACCGCATACTAAACCAACAGGCAGTGCAAAGTTAGGCCCTGTTCCTGATTGAATTGAAGGAACCATGGCCAATACTAATATGCCATTCATTCCTGCACGTTTTAAGGTATCGCTTACCAGGGTTTTCATTGATATGCCCAGGAATCCGCCGGTAATGATTAAAAGGATCCAAAATGCTCCTATTAAAATTGTGGGAAGACCTATTTTATCAACAAGGTCTTTAAAACTTGTCCTTTTTTCTTTTATGCCTACCATTATGACTCCCTCCCTTCCGTATGCTTGCTGCCTGACATCATCAAGCCGAATTCGGCATCAGCTGCATCAGGGGAAAGCACTCCTTCAACTTTACCTTCACAAATTATTACAATCCTGTCACAAATACTTCTCAGTTCAGCTAATTCGGAGGAAGTCATTACTATTGTCATTCCATATTCATCATTTAATTGTTTCAGCAAATCAAGCACCAATTTTTTTGCACCTATATCTATACCTCTTGTCGGCTCGGAAACTAAAAGGAGCTTAGGATTTAATGTCAAGGCTCTTGCAACACATACCTTTTGCTGGTTGCCTCCGCTTAATCTTCCAACCTTTTGCAAGGGTGATGTGCATCTTATGTCCAAATCTTTAATCATCTGATTTGCATGTCTTCTGATTTTAGCAGAATCTTTTAATTTAAACGGCCCAAAATTTGTTAAAAAGTCATTGTTAATTTGCATGGCTGAAAATGCAATATTGCCTTCTATTGACTCGTCAAGCAAAAGACCGATTCCCTTTCTGTCTTCACTGACAAAAGCAAGGCCTGATTTTATGGCTTCTTTAGGATTGTTTAAAGGCAATTTTTTGCCGTTAAATACAACTTCACCCATTGCGGGGAATATTCCCATAAGTCCGTTGGATAGGCCTAATTTGCCTTGTCCTGCCAAACCGCCTATGCCGACTATCTCGCCCTTTTTAACATTGAGGTCGATACCCTTTACCCTTTCTCCGGGCATGGCTACCACCAAATCCTTAATACTCAGTATTGTCTCGTCGGAAATATTTTGATTTACTCCCTCTCCCCTGTCAATACTTATTTTTCTTCCTACCATTAATTGTGCAATTTCATATTTATTGGTATCTCTTACGTCCTTTGTAACAACATGTTCCCCATCACGAAGAACAGTTACTGTATCAGCCACATTAATTATTTCATCAAGTCTGTGGCTTA
>CAZTXR010000034.1:0-11775 GCA_964617605.1 uncultured Clostridia bacterium
CCACATCATTTGTAAATGTAGACATTAATTCTCCATGAGAGTGTTTGTCAAAAAAAGAAACCGGAAGTTTTTCCATGTGGGAGAACATGTCCTTACGTATTTTGTGAACCGTTTTTTGAGATAATTGAGCCATAAATAAGTTGCCTAAATACTGGGTCAGGGATACTACAACAACAAATACAACCATAATAAATAAGTATTTAATAAAAGCTTTTTCATCATAGCCATCTATTAACGAGTCTATAATGGGGCTTAAAAGACCGTTTAAACCTACTGTACCGATGGAACTGATTATTATAAATAATATACCTCCATAAAATAAGGCAGCATTATATTTAAAATAATTAAACAGCCTCATTAGGGTTCTTTTTGCATCCTTCGGCTTCAGTTGCTTTCTCATTTTTCCGTTCATGCACCAATCACCCCTCTCTGCTGCGATTCATAAATTTCCTTATAGGTAGGGGAATTTATCAATAATTCTTCATGAATTCCAAGAGATTCGATTTTTCCCTCATTCATAACCAATACCCTGTCCGCATGCTGTATTGAAGAAATTCTTTGTGCTATTATTATTGTTGTAACATCGCTTAATTCATCCTTAAAAGCACCTTGTATCTTAGCATCTGTTGCCATGTCTACAGCACTTGTTGAATCATCCAAAATAATAATCTTAGGGGATTTAAGAAGTGCGCGGGCTATTGCAAGTCTTTGTTTTTGTCCTCCGGAGAAATTCTCTCCTCCCTGTTCAACCCTGTGTTCCAAGCCATCATCATATTTGCTTACAAATTCCCAGGCTTGAGACTGTTTTAAAGCTTTAATTATTTCCTCATCCTTGGCATGCTCATTGCCCCACTTCATATTTTCTCTTATTGTGCCTGAAAATAATGTATTATTTTGAAGAACAAAGGCTACATTGTCACGAAGTGTTTTAGTGCTGTATTTTTTTACATCATTGCCGCCCACAGTTATGCTTCCTTCTGAAACATCATAAAGCCTTGGTATAAGCTGAACCAATGTTGATTTGGATGAACCCGTTGAACCTATTATTCCAAGAACTTCACCTGAATTCACTTGAAAATTAATATTGTTTAAAGTTTTTTCCCTGCTTCCGGGATAACAAAAGCATACATTGTTAAAGCTTATAGAACCATCAGACACTTCTGATAAAGGATTTGCAGACTCGATGATTTCAGATTCTGTTTCTAGCACCTCCACAACCCTGCTTACTGAGGCAGTTCCCCTAAGAAACTGCATGAAGAACATTGAAATCATCATTAAGGACATCATAATTTGTGTTATGTATGTAATGAATGATATTAGCTCTCCGCTTCCCATGGTACCTGCAAGCACTGATTTCCCGCCAAACCATAAAACTGCAATTATTGTTGAATAAACTACCGTATTCATTACAGGCATAAGCATTACAACCAAGGAAATTGCTTTTAAGGCATTCTCCATCAGTAAATCATTTCTTTCCTTGAATCTGCTTTCTTCGTGGCTTTGTCTGTTAAAGGACTTCACAACTCTTATACCGGTTAAGTTTTCCTGTATAATTGCATTTACTTTGTCAACACGAGTTTGAAGTTTTAAGAAAAGCGGTCTCGCCTTAGAAAGCACAAATATTAAGACAAGTGCCAAAAAAGGTATGGAAACCAAAAATACCTTTGCTAAGGACGCATTGATATTCATTGCCATTATAAGGGCAAACAGCATCATAAAAGGTGCTCTTACAGCCATCCTTAAACTCATCATTGTAACCTGGCCAATTGTGTTACAATCATTTGTAAGTCTTGTAATCAGAGATGATACAGTGAATTTATCCAAGTTTGCAAATGAAAAGCCTTGAATTTTCTTATAAATTTGTTCTCTTATTTCTGACGCAAACCCAAATCCCGCTCTTGCACCGTAATGAGAGCTTATTACTCCGAATACTATGCCGAAAACAGCTGCTGCAATCATTATTAGACCCATCTTAACTACGTATCCGACATCCTGATTAGCTATGCCCACATCCACTATTTTTGCCATTAAATAGGGTATCGCTATATCAGCAACAACTTCCAATATCATGAGTATTGGACTTAATACCGCATATTTTATATATTTTTTCATTAAAGGCAACAACCTTTTCAATTTATCACTCCTCTTGTTTATGCAATAATACTATATTATCTCTTCATATACTTAATTTAGCCTTAATTAAGCTGTTCATGGGAGGTTCTGAAGTCTCTATTTATTGACTAATTCTTTCTCAATAAGTAGACCAACCACTTCTGCGAATTTATCAAGAGATTCTATCCGGGTAAATTTTTGTCCATATATTCTTTTAACAGAAGGTAAATCTTCGTCCCTGCCGGTAAAAACACAGATTATTGAAATTCCTTTCTTCCATCCCTTTCTTACCTCATATGCAGTATCACTTACCCCTGTTTCATCGGAATATTCCTTTTGGAAGGGAATAAGACCTTCTGATTTAACACCTAACATATCATTTGGCTTCCCGTCAGACAAGATTATTAATATTTTATGATTATATTTTGAATCCTCCATCATATGAATTGCGGTACGCAGTGCCATTCCATCACGATTAAAGCCCGCTGCACTGTAGCCGAAAATTTTATCATTGCTGTTTATTTCATTGTAGTCACGGAATAAATTCATAACCGTGTAATTTCTCATATTGCAAAATGAGTAAATTCTGACAGGGATATGACAACGCGACAGGCTCTCTGCAATTATATAGCCTTCTTCGGCAATCAATTCCTGACGGTAGAGCTGGGAAGCAGACGCATCAAGCATAATATCAACAGAAATTTCAGGCATTTCATCCTTTATGCTCTTAAGAAAAATTCGATTGTCATCAAGGACAGTTCTCCAAGCCTTTTGTGAAATGAGCTTTCCTGCTTCTGCTTTCATAGAATATGAATAATTCATGATAACATTTTTAATTCTATTTGTTAATTTAATAATATTGTTGGTGTTTCTTATATAATTTTTTGTATAATGCTCTATATTTTTTGTTTTTTGTGCTGCGGTAAGCTGTCTGCGCAACAGGGTGTCCTTGTTTTCCTCATATTGACCTCTTGTAAAATGGAGGTGGCAATGATCATGATTGTCATCACAAAGCACCTTTTCCAATGCATTATTGCTGTCTTCTCCCATGATAGACCTTCCAAAATAATTTTTTATGTATTCCCTTTCTTTTATATCTGACATTTTTCTTAAGCTAAGCCATTTGGAAATTATTTTGCCGTATTTTTTAGATGCCCTTCCTTCATCCTCATAGGAAAGAGTTAAAGAACTTCCTTTATTCGAAGGTTTCTTAATTAAAGCTGCTTTTCTTCCAAAGAAGTTTAAATATTTATTTCTCCTTACCCTTTTTATATAAAATTCATCATTATACTCGGGCTTAAAGTACTTTTTAATAATCATGTCCATTTTATTTATTACTTGCTCTGTATTGAAATTGTTGAAGTTTAAATCATCCAACAAACTGTTTACATTATCGCTTGCCTTGATTTCCTGTCCCAATATTCTTCCAAAATAGGCAGCTGAAATTTCATCAAACACCTCTGCCCCATCCCGATTCCCTAATGCTCTTTTGCCGCAATTAAAGCGAAGACCGGCTAATGCAGGTCTTTTTTTATCCATATCAAAGATGCAGCCTTCGAGGCCAAGCATCATTATTTTCTGATAAAAAATATAATCCCTGTCGTATTTAAGAGTATTGAAAAAGTCAGTCAAGAGATTATATTCGAAATATTTATAAACTGCACCTATTACATAATTCCAATATAAGTCGGCTTTATTATTTTCATCATATGCTGTAAGCTCAGGTTTTAGAGAATAGTTGCCTGAAGCATTCCATATTATATTTAATGCTCTTTGCTTTTCATTTGTTTTTTTAGCCATTTTAGCAATTCCTTTTGCGGATTGAGTTAAAATATACTGTTCTAACCTTCATTTGATCTAAATCCCAATAAATTTAAAATTTTTATCCCCAAGAATGAATCCAAGTCAATAACCACGCCATTTTCCGGCACTATAACAGAATTAGACATATAAATATCTATACCGTCAACAGTGAATTTTTGAAAACTGTCAGGATTCTTAGGTTTCTTTGCAAAAATTTCAGGAACAGGTATGACTACACTTTCGCTGTTTAGACGGTGTTCCGGAATTTCAATTAACACTTGCAGTTTTCCTTTTTTCTTAAGATAATTCTTTGCTTTTTCCGTTATTTTAATATTTTCCATAAACACTCCTAAGGCTGCCTCAAGACAATGAAGGCGGCAGTGATTTTATCCCATTAAAACGAAATACCCCAACACCAATATACCCAAAATAATTCTATACCAACCAAATGCTTTAAAGTCATTATTTTTTATATATTTTATCAAGAATCTTATTGCTATTACAGATACTAAAAATGCAACTATCATTCCTGTCAATAAAACTGCCAACTCCAGGCCGGTAAAATTTAAGCCGAATTTAATCAGCTTTAAGGCACTTGCCCCGAACATTATTGGAATTGATAAGAAAAATGAATACTCAGCAGCTATTTTTCTTGAGGAACCAAGAATTATGGCACCTAAAATGGTGGCACCGGAGCGTGATGTTCCAGGCACTAATGACAATATCTGAAATACTCCGATGGCTAATGCCGTCATGTAGGACAAATCCTTGAAGCTTTTAATTTTCGCTTTTTTTTCTTTGTTTCTGTTTTCAATAATAATGAACAAAATTCCATAGACAATCAGTGTAATTGCAACAGTTTGATAATTATAAAAATGCTCATCAAAAAAATCATCAAACAATACACCAAGAATACCTGCAGGCAAAACCCCCACTATTACTTTAAACCATATATCCATAGTATCCTTTTTTTGACCGGATGTTTTGCTTGGTGAAAAAGGGTTAAGCCTATGAAAATATAATAACACAACAGCCATAATTGCTCCTAATTGTATAACAACCCTAAACATTTCCATAAACTTTTCCGTTGCGTTAAACTTAATAAACTGCTCCACTAAAATCATATGTCCCGTACTGCTTATAGGAAGCCATTCTGTTATACCTTCTACTATACCAAGTATTATTGCTTTAATTATTTCTATGTACATATTTACACCAAACCTTATTTTTTATTTGCATATTATTTTTTATGCACTTCTGTTCCCGGCAGAACAAATAATTTCTTTTCATAGTTTTTTACAAGATGATATTTGCCTTCTTCAATTATTTTGTGCCCTTCCTTTTCTAAAAGCAATTTTTGTGCTTCTATTCCTCCCGGAAACTTTTCATTTAATCTGCCTTCCCAATCTAAGGTTCTCCAATAAGGTACTTCTTCAATTTTATTTTCAGCTGATTCATTTGCAACAATATTCATATATATTTCGGATGTAAGCATATCAATGTAATCCGCATTGTGTTTTTTTACAAGATAGTATCTGATAAGTTCCCTTGTTATAAGCTTACCCTCCGGTATCATTCTCATAGCCTCTGCATATGAGCTTACGGGAGCAATAAGTTTTTTATTACCGCCATATAATTTTGCTGCCTTTTTGCTTTTTGTTACAATTATTTTAGGCTCATCAACATTTTGCTTTGGCTCATCAGCAAATAGCTTTCCAAATATCTTTTTTAACATTTTCCCTCCAAATTCAAATAGTTTAATAATTAGATTTGTACTGCAGATAACAATCATATTATATCTTTTGAATCAGTAACTTTCAATAAGTTTTTAAAATTCAAACGCAAAGTATAAATCGGCGTTTGTTTGTAATTCCGCAAATAAAATAAAGTTTTCAACTGATGGTGTCCTGTGAAGGTAATTTTAATTACTGCTTGTACATTGCAATAATATCAGTTAAAATAGCTTAAGACAACTATTAGAAGGATAAATAAATGATTGATAACATAAACCTGACAGAAGGAAAAATCCGCAGAACATTAGTGAAATTAGCACTTCCCATAATGGGAACATCATTTATACAAATGGCATACAACTTAACAGATATTATGTGGTTGGGGAGACTTAGCACAGATGCTGTTGCTGCTGCAGGTGCAGCAGGCTTTTTTTTGTGGTTTGCATCTGCTTTAGTTATGATTGCACAGGTAGGTGTAGGGGTTAATGTAGCCCAGTCATACGGTAAGGAAGATTTAGAAGGTGCAAAATTATATATTTCTAACGGACTTCAACTAAATTTATTAATAGCAATAATTTACTCCTTGCTCTTATTTGTTTTCAAACACCAAATAATTGGTTTTTTTGACATTCAAGAACCTGAAGTTGTTAATATGGCAGTTGAATATTTGACAATTATATCAATAGGAATGACCTTTCATTTTTTAAATCCGGTTTTTTCCGCCATATTAAACAGCACGGGAAACAGTGTAACACCTTTTAAAATAAATACAATCGGACTTATTGCCAATATAGTAATAGACCCCATGCTAATTTTTGGTTTTGGCCCCATAGCCCCTATGGGTATCAAGGGAGCAGCTATAGCAACAATAATGTCTCAATTTTTTGTTACCGTAATATTTATTATAATAGGGAAAAAATATAATACTATTTACTCGCATGTGAGATTATTTAATAAACCTGTAATTAAAACCATCAAAACCATAATTGTAATGGGCTTCCCCCCTTTTGTGCAAGTAGGTCTTCATTCTGTGATAGCCATGATTCTGACTAAAATATTGTCTGCTTTTGGCCCTGTGGCAATTGCAGTTCAAAGTATAGGTTCTCAAATTGAATCTATATCATGGATGACTGCTGAAGGCTTTTCTTCTGCAATTTCAGCATTTGTAGGACAAAATTACGGTGCGGGAAAAACAAAAAGAATTAAGGATGGGTATGTACAAGGTATTCAGATAATCGGAGGCATCGGAATAATAACAACCCTACTGCTAATACTTGGTGCAGAGCCACTATTTACATTGTTTGTTCCGGATGACCCTCTTGCAATTAAAGAAGGAATAAGTTATTTAAGAATATTAGGTTTGTCTCAATTTTTAATGACCATTGAAATTGGAACTACCGGTGCTTTTAACGGATTAGGCAAAACTCTTTACCCCACAATAAACGGAATTGTTCTTAACGCTTTAAGAATTCCTGCAGCTTTGATATTAAGCAAAACAATATTAGGATTGTCGGGAGTTTGGTGGGCAATAAGCATTTCTTCCAACTTAAAGGGGCTGATAATATTTATCTTGTTTTTTATATACTGGAGGCATTTCGAAAAAAGTAAAAACAGCGGATTAAGTTAGGATAATCCGCTGTTTTTTTATAATCTATTTTCTCATTAGGTAACCAAACATAATAAATATTCATATACTAATTAAATAAGAAACATAACCGCAAGAAAGCAGATATTTGTTTAGGAGGAATTAAATGGCTATCAGACCCCCCATTTTACGAGCCGGTGATACTGTAGGCATAGTGACCTTAGGCAGTCCCCGGGATGCCCAATCTATTGACGCAGGAATACAAACCCTTAAATCCATGGGTTTTAATGTTGTTGTAGGTGAGCATGTATATTCAAATGCCGGTATTGTTGCTGCATCGCCTATGGAACGTGCGGAGGATTTAATGAATATGTTTGAAAATCCTAACGTTAGGGCTATTATACCTGCAAGAGGCGGTACAGGTGTTTCAGATATTATTCCGTATTTAAACTTCAATACAATTAGACGTAACCCTAAGATTATTACAGGTTACAGCGACATAACAGTTTTATTGAATGTGCTTTACTCCCTGGCAGATTTAATAACATTTCACAGCTTGTTATTAATAGATTTCAGACCTAGCACTCCTGCATATAATTTCAACCAGTTTTTTGCTGCGACGTCAACAATAACTTCACCAAGACCGCTTGAGAACCCGCCCGGCATTCCGCTATTAAGCAGAGTTCAAGGGAATGTTACAGGGACTATTGTGGGGGGAAACTTAACTTCTTTTGTTGATACATTAGGAACCCCCTTTGAAGTTGATACTAAAGGAAGAATTTTATTTATTGAAGAAACTCATGAAGCTGCAAGCCGTGTTTACAGAATGATTGCTCACTTAATTCATGCCGGTAAATTCAGAGACTGCCTAGGAATAATAGTGGGGGAATGTGCAGGATGCTATGCCAATTACGGTAAATCCTATGAGGACATTATAAATGAGGTGATTATACCCTTAGGCAAACCTCTTATGACTAATTTAGCCTCAGGCCACGGACCTTACAAAATGGCCATTCCCATAGGAGCAATAACAAATCTTAATACTTTCAACAATACATTAACAGTAATGGAGCCCACAGTGAGTCTGTAGGCTCCAAACCTTTAAAAACAGATAGGGGATGGCTCATTTTGAGCCATTCCCTTAATTTTATATTGATTATGCCTACTCCTGCTTCATGATCTTTTCTGCAAAACGATTGAGGATAGCAGCTACTTGAGCCCTTGTAGCATTGCCTGCAGGCATTAAGTTGTTATTGTCTCCTTGTATCAAGCCTTCTGCATTTGCCCAGGATAAGGCATCCCGTGCCCAAGATGAAATATCATTTGAGTCTTCAAACCGGGATAAATCAGCCTTGGCTGTAATATCATAACCCTTATATTTAGCATAGTTCATTAGTATTGCAGCTAATTGCTCACGAGTGATTGAATCCTCCGGACCAAATTTATCATTTCCGTAGCCGCTTGCAATATTGTTTTCCGATGCCCATGCTACTGCATTTGCATAATACTTATCTTCAAGGTCTGTGAAAGAATTTGCGCCCGCCGCCGGGGAGCCTTCTAACCTGTGAAGAATCGTTACTATCATTCCCCTTGTAGTCATATCGTTAGGGTTGAATGTATTTTCCCCTGTACCCATCATTAAATTATTTTCATACACATATCTTACTGCTTCACTGTACCAGCTGTCTTCTGTTACATCTGTAAAAGGATTAACCCATATACCTACTGTTACAGTTTCATCTGTTGCAGAACTAGTGGCCGTGTTTTTTCCGCCGCCTCCACCGCCCTTATCACCATTGCTATCTTCAGATGCAATTGCTTCAATCTTTATATAGCCCTTGGCAAAAGTTGCCTTAGTTGTTTTTACTGCATCAGATGGACTCTTGCCTTCTTTAATTATATAGCTGTATTTTGAACTAAAGACAGCTTCTTTATTAAAGGCCCTTCCGGTTTCGCTTTGCGCTGTTATGGTACCACCGTTGATAACTATAGTGTCGCCATACACACCATTGGAAACAGTGGAAGTCAGATTAATATTTCCGCTATTGACAGTTAATGTTCCGCCATCTGCCTTTAAGCAGCAAGCTCTGCTTCCCCCATACTCCTTAACAGTTAAATTACCTGTAGAATTAAGAGTTATATTTCTTCCGAGTATACCCATCATCCCATCATAAATATTAAGGTTTCCATCACCTGCAATTATTATATCCTTACCCGGAGCATATATGCCATAAGAAATAATATAATCGACAATATCATCCTTATACCCTATTACACTGTTGCCAATTAATTTTATTGTTATATCATCGCTGCTATATATTCCATATTTATAATTATAATTAAAATCTATGGCTATTTCCGCATCATTTAGGGTCAGCGTCTTTGTGACTCTATCATAGCTTATCACACCATCGCCGCTAATCATATATCCTTTAATGTTATCGGCGTTGTTTTCATCAACTCTTGTCCCTGCAACTACTAAACCATAGCCCTTACCCCAGTTAATATCCCCTTCTTTCCTGAAGAAGCTTTCTGATTCATTCCAGATATATTCTCCCCCTGTAAGATTAATTGCTGAAGGAATTTCATCTTCTGCTTTTACAGTGATATACAAATGATCTTTAAGTCTGTATCCCCTATCTTCAAAAATCCCATCAACCCCCCTTAAATTTGCACCTTCCTCTAGAATAAGCCTTGCTCCGCTTATGCCTCTTACAGTGCCATCTACCAGCAATTTGCTTCCTTCTGTAAGTATCAATGTTCCATCCACTGTCAAGTTCTTATCTTCCGGTATGGTAATTTCTGCTTTTCCTGTGGATACAGTCTTCCCTTCGTCTATAATTAATCTGTGGTCTGCGCCTGCTTCTATAGTCTGAGATGTGTTTCCCAAATCAATATCTGTCACAACCCAAATTGCTTGAGGGCTTGTGCTTGCTAAAGCAATTATTAAATCTTCCGGTGTTCTGACTTTTACTGCACCGGGAATTGCGAACTCTTTTATTATGTCAGTATCACCTAATACTGAGCTAAGAGCTGTTTTATAAGCATCCACCTTGCCTGCCGGTACATAGATGTCTGTTAGGCTGTCTGTTTTGTCGAATGTGGAACCTATTTCAATTACAGGCGGAATTTCTCCAAGAAATCTTATATCCTTTATTGCAGATGCCCAGTAAAATGCGGCTTCCTCTATTTTAGTCACTGTTGATGGTATAGTAAGTTTTTTCAGATTGCTGTTAGCATAAAATGAGCCTTCTCCCAATGTGGTCACGCCCCTTGGTATGACAAATTCCTCATCGAATTTGCTGGCAGGGTATCTTAAGAGGGTATTGCCTGACTTGTTATATAATACGCCACTTTTTGATGAATAATATTGATTATTATTATCCACATTTATGGATTCTAACCCCTCATTTACATAAAATGGTAAATCTCCAAGGCTGACTATATTTTTGCTTATGAAAATACTTGTTAAATTATTACAATAAGCAAAAGCTCCGCTACCTATGGATGACACGGTATCCGGTATTGTAAATTCTGTAAAAATACAGTCACAAAATGCTTCTTTCCCTATGGTTTCAAGGGCACTGTCTGATATAAAGGAAACTTCTTCTAAGTTATTACACTGAGAAAACGTATCATTCCCAATTTCCTTAACCCCACTGCCTATGGTAATTTCGCCCAACTGCTCACAAGCATTAAATGCATTATCCTCTATGTATTCAACCCTATTTCCAATTACAAGGGATTCTGTAATGGGCTCACCTTCCTCATCTTCCTTATGCATATACGCAAAAGCATAGGAACCTATTGTTTTTACGCTGCTTGGAAATGTAAAGCCTGTAAGGTCTTTACCTGTTGGGTACTGAACTAAGATGGTCTTGTTCTTATTATATAGTACGCCGTCTTCCGCAGAAAATTTTTCATTACCGCTGTCTACAGTAAATTTTGTCAGCTTGCTGCATTGAGCAAAGGCCTCCTGACCTATGATTTCCACTGAATCAGGTATTGTAACTTCTGTTATTTCATCATCGCAAGAGAATGCTTCCCTGCCTATTTTCGTTACGGTATAAGATATGCCTGAACCTGTTACTGTGGCCGGTATAGCAAGACTTCCCCCGGGTGTTCCCCCGATCAACACAACTGTGCCCGTCTTTTCATCCTCATTTTCGGTCAAAACCTTGTAATCAAGGTCATCAACTGTAAATTCATCATCCGCTGCAGCAAAGGCTGTCAAAGGCAGCAAGGTTATTATCATACACGCCGCTAAAAACAGACTGCCTATTTGTTTCCATGTAATTTTTAATTTTGCTCTCAAAATTTCCTCCTTAAAACCATTTTCATTATTTAATTAAATCTACTTCATGACCTCCCCTTCTTAAAACAAAAGGAAACGCCACTGTACATTCTTATTGTACAATAGCCTTTCCTTTTTGTAGTGTGACCATATGTCACTATTTTTTTATCTTAGTAAATAGTAGGCCTTATCTGTCCCTTCTTATACATTCCTTTAAAAAACAGCTAATCGATTCTTCAGCAAATTCA